>PWLN01000124.1 GCA_003559375.1 Balneolaceae bacterium
ACGATCCAGATCAACATTAGGAGATCCCGGCTTAGCTGCGCAATGGTTTTGTGGTTATACATAGGTATATCATCCATACTTAACTTAGACAAGGACAACGGCCGGGATGACGATCCGACACTTTTCGCTTCGCGGGAATCGCTGGCGCTCGGTACACTTTTCATCCCGACATGTTTGTCGGGACTGTCGCTATCGCTCCAGCTTTTTGCTTAAAAAGTACTCTAAACCTTCTTCGCCAGACTATAAATGCCATTTCCCCTCTCATTTTTTGTGTATAAATCAGAAAGATTCATCAAAAGGCAAAAAGGCATTACAACCGGATAGTAGAATGTTAAAGGTAACAGTGCGAAGTAGTTCATTTTGGTTAGCCAGAGCATTGGCCATTTAACTGATAAAATCCATGATAATCGTCCCCAATAACCGTACGTATAATGAGTTTTCAACGGCAGCAAATCACATTCCACCAACTTGTTTTCTATTTCATCTTTCGAATATCCGGTTCGGGCATGTTCGCCTACAAAGGTATCTTCATCACCGGCATCCGTTACAGAGTAATGTGATGGAGAGTGCATGAGAAATAATCCATCTCTGTTCAGGCTGTCGCTCAGATTTCTGATCACTTTTACATCCTCTTCAATATGCTCGAGAACATCTATACAGATAAGAAAGTCAAACTTTTCGTCAGGGCAAAACTCTAAAAGGTTGGCATTTTCAAAAGATACTCTTCCTCTTTTGATCTCATCCTTGAAAAAAAGGCCATTTTCTTCAAGATAATCCTCTTTTATATCAACACTGGTGATCCGGATGTTTTGAAAGTTCCGCAGCAAAAAATGGTCATATTGTCCGAAACCACATCCTGCATCCAGTAATTTCCAGTTGCCTTTATGGTCCAATTTTTGGCCTTTTTCTAATAGAATTCTCCTGATATGCCAGCTGCGCAGAAATATGATATCAAGTATAAAATAGAAGATTCTGCGTAATGCCTTTGAGCCCTTGATTATTCCAGACAGGGAATTTTTTACAGGATCATAATCAATTTTACTCATAGTCCAATTCTGCTGGAAATACCAGGTTTTTGATGTTCAACCTGTCCTTTATTAATCATCTCTCCCAAAAACCCGATTGAAAAAAACTGAACACCAACAACAATCAGAAGAATTCCAAGAAACAGAAGCGGACGATTTGCAAGTGGTTCTCCTAAAAATATTTTAAGATAGGCAAGCCATCCGCTTATTACCGAGCCTGCAATTAGAAACAGTACACCAAACAATCCAAAAAAATGCATGGGCCTGCGCATATACCGGTTTACAAATAGTAACGTTATGAGGTCCAGAAATCCATTTAAAAACCGGGATAAACCGAACTTTGTTTTTCCATATTTCCTTGGATGGTGCTTCAGTACTTTCTCAGAAATATTGCTGAACCCCTTCCATTTGGCAAGAAGCGGAACATACCGGTGCATTTCACCATACAAAAAAATACTGTCTGTAACCTCTCTTCGGTAGGCTTTTAGTCCGCAGTTAAAATCATGAAGCTTAATGCCGGTAGTAAAACGAGTAACAGTATTAAAAAATCGAGATGGTATAGTTTTTGTTATGGGATCATGGCGAACTTTTTTCCAGCCGCTAACCATATCAGCTCCATCTTTAAGCATGGATATGAGCTGGGGAATTTCAAATGGATCATCCTGAAGATCGGCATCCATCGTAACAATATAGGTTCCTTTTGATGCCTCAAAACCAGCCTGCAAAGCATCACTCTTCCCGTGATTTCTGCGGAACCTTATAGCCTTGATAAAGTCATATATCCCTGAAAGCTCAGTAATAACATCCCAAGAAGAATCTTCAGAGCCATCATCAACAAATATTACTTCAAAATCGAAACCATCAACTGCTGAAACAATTTGATCGGTTAATTCATATAATGACTGTTCTTCATTAAAAAGAGGGATAATGATACTAAGTTCCGGATTGCTGACGGTTTCAGGAACAGGATTATTTTCTTTTTTTAAGGCCAAGAGCTTGCAACTTCAAATAATTTACATGAACATATACGAATACGTTTTCCAATCATAAAAATAAAGGATTTCAATGCCATGAAGAAACTCTATTATTCAATCGGTGAGATAAGCGAAATAACCTCAGTTGAGCCTCATGTACTCCGATATTGGGAAACTATTTTTAAAGAGCTTTCTCCAAGAAAAAATAAAGCCGGTAACCGTATTTACCGGGAAAAAGACATTACAATTGTCTTACAGCTCAAAGAATTAATTCAAGAAAAAAAATTCAGCACTGCGGGAGCCAGGAAATTTCTTGAAAAACAGGAAAATGAATCGAAAACAAACCTGGAAGAAACCAATGTTTTACCATTCGAAACTCAAAAAGACCTGAAAGAAATAAGGCTGTTTCTGCAAAAGCTGGCTGAAAAATTGTAATATTTTAAGCTGCCTCAAGATTATCGGTTGATGAAAATCCTGTAATAAGTAAATAGAGCATTTCTGCGCAAATTAAAATTGCAACGCTGACAAGGTGTAGCACCTGGAGCACACCGGGCATATCAAACTGCTCCATGCCGATACCAATAAATATCTGCATAATTATGAGAACGGCAATAATCCAGCCTGTACGATTCAGCCTGCCGGGAACCTGCAGTTTTTTGTTGTAATAGACCAAAGCAACCGCAAATATTACAAGAAGCCATGAAAAGCTCCGGTGAATTTCATAGAGCCAGCCAACTGTATCTAACCATGCAGATCTTGGCAAAACCATTACGTTTTTAGCAATATCAACAGACTCCCGAACCTGTGTGCCAAGAACAAGCTGAATCAGTGTCAAAAAGAGAATTATCCCTGAAACCCATAGCAATCTGCGTCTTGTATTAGTTGATATAGAGATACTTAACCTGTTGCTCATAGCCCGGAAAGTGGCGAACAATAGTGTTGCCAGGATAATCATCGCAACCACCATATGAATGGTTATGATGCCTGCACTCAGTCCTGATCGCACCACCTGTCCCCCCAGCCATCCCTGAAAAAGCACAAGTACAAATGCCAAGCCAGATGTAAATGTGATTACCGGATCACTTTTCCGGTATTTAAATGAAATAGCAAAAGTAAGTGTGATTAAAAATCCAATAAGCACTCCGATTAATCTGTTTACATATTCAAGCCAGGTATGAAACGGGTTGAACAGTGAAGCATCATATTGGGCCGGTAAATCGGCTGCATTGGTTGGGGGGATCCACATTCCAAAGCATTGCGGCCAGTCAGGACAACCCAGCCCGGCCCCTGCAGCTCTTACAAGTCCTCCAACAAAGATAAGTACAATAGTAGCAATAACTGTTGTAAGTGCCGTTTTTTGGTAGAGATTCAGTTTCATCTGCTTTTCATATTAATTTTTAAAGTTCCCTGACATCGTGTTTCGATATGCAGAACCAAAAGTATAATTTTATAATTTGAACTGGATATTAATTTCACAAATCACCCTTAAATTGGTTATTTTTACGCGTTAAAAAAATTAGCCCAATTGATGAACAAAGCTTTAACCGGGAATCTAACCTACAAGGATGTTATTGGTATTATAAGCACATATTATGAGCTTACTAAACCTGGCATCACTTTCAGTGTTCTTGCCAGTATGCTTATCGGTTTTCTGATGGGTTCTGCGGCTGGCCTTGATATCGTACTCATGATACACGCTGCACTTGGCACATATATGATAGCAGCCGGAACTTCTGCACATAATATGTTCATGGAACGAGATCTCGACGGGCTGATGAAACGAACAAGCAAGAGGCCGCTTCCTGCTTATCGTATTGAACCAAGACAAAGTTTTATTTTTTCAATGTCGCTGATATTTCTTGGGCTGGTTTATCTGATTTCGATGGTGAATATTGTTGCCGGCCTGGTCTCATTTGCTACTACAGTAATTTACCTATTCGCATATACCCCGCTCAAACGGGTTTCTGCACTAAATGTATTTGTCGGAGCTATACCTGGTGCATTACCTGTGGTAGGTGGATGGGCTGCAGCAACCGGCACAATTTTTGAACATGGAATGTGGATTCTTTTCGGAATTATTTACTGCTGGCAAATTCCCCATGTAATGTCAATTGCCTGGGTTTGTAAGGGCGATTACGAGCATGCAGGATTTAAAATGCTGCCAAAAAATGATCCCTATGGCTGGAAAGCTGCTTTATGGATTATTGTGCCACTTCTCATACTTTTCCCCACTGTTTATAAGCTTTTCGTTATGGATCTTGTAAGCTGGATCTACCTTACCGGTTCACTCCTCACCACTCTTGGATTTTTGTATTATGGAATCCGATTTGCCATTGATCGTGACAAACTCACAGCAAAACCACTGATGTTCGCATCTTTTGTGTATTTGCCACTTATCTGGATTTTCATTTTCGCTGACTGGATCATTCTTTGATATCCAGCCCAAAAGCAACCGTTTTAAAAAATAGAAAATCAAAGCGCTTCCAGCCATTGCACCAGACGTATTCAATAGCCAATTGTTGTTATAACCTGTATATTGTAGTGTTAAACAAAATTGCTAAATATAAAAACAGGAGTACTTTAAAATGTCAATTGCAATATCAAGTATAGAGGAATTATTGGGGAAAGATGCTGAAGTCTTGCTGACCCATGTATGTAAAACCATTCCCAAGGAAAAACTTCATGTTCCGTCACCAACTTATGTTGATGATGTGTGGTACCATTCAGACAGGAATATCCGTGTGCTTCACAATCTTCAAAGAATGTTTGATAGCGGCAGGTTAGCCGGAACAGGGTACCTATCGATTCTGCCTGTTGATCAGGGAATTGAACACAGTGCAGGAGCATCTTTTGCCAAAAACCCGGCATATTTTGATCCGGAAAATATCATTAAGCTGGCTATTGAAGGTGGCTGTAACGCTGTTGCTTCTACTTTCGGTGTGCTTGGTGCTATGGCCAGGAAGTATGCTCATAAAATTCCGTTTTTGGTGAAAATTAACCACAACGAACTGCTTACTTTCCCGAACAAATTTGATCAGATCATGTTCGGAACCATACAGAAAGCTTACGATATGGGGGCTGCTGCTGTTGGTGCAACTATCTATTTTGGATCAGAGGAATCATCTCGACAGATCGTTGAAGTATCTGAAGCATTTGATTACGCTCATGAACTCGGAATGGCTACTGTACTTTGGTGCTATACCCGAAATAATGCATTTAAGGTTAACGGTGTGGATTATCATTCTTCAGCCGACCTTACAGGCCAGGCAAACCATCTGGGTGTAACTATTGGAGCAGATATCGTGAAGCAGAAACTGCCCGAAAATAATGGTGGATATCTTGCATTAAATACCGGCAATTCCAGCTATGGTAAACTCGATCAAAGAATTTATGATGAGTTAACCAGCGATAGCCTGATTGACCTCACCCGATACCAGGTGGCTAATGGTTATATGGGTCGTTCAGGGCTTATCAACTCTGGCGGTGCATCCGGTAAAGATGACTTTGCAGATGCCGTTAAAACTGCTGTAATAAATAAAAGAGCAGGCGGTATGGGGCTCATTAGCGGCCGTAAAGCATTTCAAAGGCCAATGGATGAAGGCGTTAAGCTTTTGAATCACATTCAGGACGTTTACCTGAGCGAAGAAATTACATTGGCTTAAGCGATTTAATTACCATGCCGGTTAAATGAAATAACCGGCATGTTTTTTAGCCTGTCTTTGTGCGAATTTGCCTATCAATTTCACACATAATTTGTGTCTGACAACCAACGAAATAACTCCGTATCCGGGCCGCTCATATCTTTTAAATACCTGGCTTTATCCCTAAGCCTGAGTATCATAAGCATGGGGATTGTGATATACCTTACGTACACCCCAGGGGTACTGGAGCATCTAAAACCAAAAAGGTTGCCGGGCATCTTTATTGCAATCGCTGTAACGTTGCTGAAAGTTTACTTCTCTGCTGCAAAAATCCGTTTTTTAGCAGACAAAGTGATATCAAGGATGGCTGCAATGCGAATCGCACTTACCTGGGATTTTGCCTCTGCGGTTACCCCCTCTACTATTGGAGGGGCACCGGTTGCAACATTCGCAATGACAAGAGAGGGTATCAAACTGGGCAAATCTTCTGCTATTGTACTTTATGGTGTACTGCTGGATCAGTTTTGGTATGCACTTGCAGTACCTATTTTAGTCGTTTCAAGTATATATTTTCAGGTTTTACCGGAAGAAATCGGGCTTGTGGGAAATATCACAATGATCCTGATATACATTAGTTTGCTGATCTACGGAGGATTACTCGCTTATGGGCTGTTGATTAATCCATCATCATTAAAAAAAATTGTGAATGTGGTTTTCAGGCTTCCCTTTCTTCGGAAATATTCAAAAAAAATACAATCGGAAGCTGAAAACCTCGAAAGCTACTCAATTGAACTGAGGAAAAAGCCATACAGTTTTGTTGTAAAGGCATTTATTCTTTCAACCATGAGCTGGTTATGCCGTATTGCAATTCCGGTAATTGTAGTTTTAAGCCTGCTGCCAGCTAATGAAATTTTGCTCGTTTTAAGAAGCCTCGCGATGAATCTTGCATTTCTTGTAATACCAACCCCGGGAGGCTCTGGTGGCGTGGAAGGCCTGTTCGCAATTTTTCTTGGCCCATTAATCGACAGGAGCGGTTTTATCGGTCTGGCAGTTTTTGTGTGGAGGATTATTACGTATTATATCAGTATTGGCATTGGAATAATTGCAATGCTTTGGTATGTAAATGAGTCCGTTTCACATAAACTCGAAGATTAGAAATCTAACGATGAGCTTTAACCTTGGCAAAAGAAAAAATCTCATTTGAATGTACTAATTGTGGCTATTCATCACCAAAATGGCTGGGCGTTTGCCCGTCATGTGAGGAGTGGAATTCTTTTTTTGAAAAAAAGAAAATCAAAGAGATTCCGAAAAAACATAAGGTAGATATATCTGAAGCGATTGATGCAGCTGTTCGGCTATCCGAGGTTAAGCCGGGCAATCGTGAAAGGCTTTCAACCAGTATGCAGGAGTTCGACAGGGTTCTCGGAGGAGGCCTGACCCGGGGTTCTTTTTCTCTGCTTGGAGGTGATCCCGGAATTGGGAAAAGCACACTCATGCTCCAACTTGCACAGCGATGCCCGGATATAAAAATTTTGTATATCGCCGGGGAGGAATCTGCACCTCAAATTAAACAACGAGCAAAACGTATTGGCCTGGCTGGTGATAACCTTTTCGTGAGCTCCTCAACCGAAGTAAAGCAGGCAATAAACCATACTCGCCTCTTACAACCCGACCTTTTAGTAATCGATTCAATTCAGACACTCTTTAGCGATGAGCTTTCCAGTCTCCCCGGAAGTGTACAGCAGATCAGGGAATGCTCGGCACTGCTACAACAAATTGCGAAAAAGGAAAACATCACTACACTGATGATAG
>PWLN01000190.1 GCA_003559375.1 Balneolaceae bacterium
CATGTTTCAGGGTTCTATTCGTATTCTCCTCTCAAAAGACATTCCTTTATGGTATAATCGTTGATATGAGACATACCCTGAGCTCTGAAAGAGCGGCCATCAACAGCATAGTGCAACGCGCTATGATAGAAGTAGCAGAACCTGCAGGAAGCCCCAACGAGGGCGTAATCCATTCGATTTTTTTTACCAGACGATAAGACTTCTGAAGTCTCTCCATTTTTTTTAAAAAACCCGATATCTAAATTTGTAAGGGTTTCTTTATGAAATCCGAAAGACTTCGGAAGTCTGAGACAGCAAGTGGGTACGACAGATCATGGTGCTTCAGAGGGCGTTGACGGGGATAGTACTTCGTATCATCGGAATAGCCATCACCCCCCTTGCCGGTTCCCGGCCGATGACGGGTTTGTGCCGTCCATTACCCGGGGCGGCTTTCGCTCTGCTCACTCTGCCCCGGGCTATGTGATTGCGCCCTTATAGGGCTGGGTAGGAAAACAGCATTTTCCAAAATCTGTCATTGGTAGCGTAGACCTTTACAGCGATAGCGTAAAAGGTCGAAGTCGAGGGATCTCGCTGCGCGGGGAAAAGATGAGCCTTTTGCATGGGTAATTCAAATTTTTTAATGCGTTTTACCATAGGCACAAGTGGACTTTGAATAACAGTGGTCATCTAAAGTGCCACCATGTATTCCCAAAAGGTGCCATATATACCCAAATTCCCGGAAACCTTTTCTGTTTGGTATAGTGGTGATAAGTAAATCCGGATTAAATTCGTTTTAGATAAGTACCAATTCTCCAGAGTTTTTCCATCGGCCCCATTTTAAACCGCTTAAAATACCATATACTGAACCATACCTGTAACGCAAAAATGATCACTGCTACAGGAAGCACCATCAAAGGAGTGAGTTTGCCATAGAATCCTAAAGCGTAACCTGAAAATAGGGTAGTACAGATAACCGATTGCATAAGGTAATTTGTTAAAGCCATTCTCCCCACAGGGGCGAATTTGGGTAATAGACTGTTTTTGTTATTTTTCTGTAGCAGCATCAAAATATAACCCACATATCCAAAACAAAGCAGCGGTGTGCCAACGTAAAAAGAGATGATATGCAGGATGTACCAGAAATCAATCATAATCGGGTCAATGTGATAATAAGTGAATGCAAAAAGAATAGAACATGGCAAACCAATTCCGATATTGCGATTCCGGTTTCGGATAAAATATTCTCTGAATGCCTGAGGATTATCCAGTATACCTTTTCTTCCGATTAATAGGCCAAACAGGAAGATGGCAATGATATAGGGTAATCCAGCCGGCGAAAAAAACATGCCAAGCCACACAAAACCTCTCTCCTCACTCCTGTAAGACATAATTTCCGAGAAGGAACCTGTCTGATGTACATCGAATCCTCTTTGAGCCAACAGCTCATATTCTATTCCTTGCTGCGTGAATTCTTCATTCAGGTTTTCGGCCACATCAGGAATTGTCATGGCAAACATAATCATAAGCACCAATACAGTAAAAAAAAGAGTAAAGCCGCCAATGAAAACACCAATCCAAATTTTGATGGTTTTGTCACTTCTGTTGAGAAACAGCATTAGGAGTAGTCCTCCTATGGCATAAGGAGCAAGGATGTCACCTGCCCATAAGAGCCAGGCATGAAGATATCCGATAATAAACAGAAGCACCATCCTTCTCGAGAAAACCGGAAAATATGACAACCCTTTGAGTTTAAGTCGCCGCACGAAAATGTAGAACCCTATTCCAAATAGAAAAGAAAAAAGCGTTATGAATTTGCCTTCAAAAAAAACGTGTATAATAAATTCAGCAGCCTGGTTATACCATTCCTGATAACTTCCGGTTTCCGTGATCAGGGTAAACATCGGATGGGCAAATATTTGAAGGTTTACGACGAGTATACCGAATAGTGCAAAACCCCTGAGTACATCAAGATCAATAATTCTTTGGGATTGAGGTATAGGTGCCGGGCTGTCAATAGGCTGCATTTTGCCGGGGAATACTTAGGATTGATCTCACAGCGGGTTTCGGCTGATAGTCTCTGTCGAACAGCAGTGGATAATTGGTTCTGCCGGGTACATTATAGTTGTTTTTCCATGACATCTCATCATGTACACCCCAAAGTGTAACCCTGTCAATTTTATCCCTTTTGTCATAAAAAATCTGGAATATCTCGGTGTAACGGTCCGTCAGCTGTTGTTGAACATCATCAGGCAAACCATCGGTATAGGGATTCAGGTATTTCTGGAACTCCTCAAGCTGAAATTGAGGGTGGGAAAATGCCTGTCCGATTATTTGCCCTTCCCTGGTCAGAGGTAGTACGTCGATGTCAAGCTCTGTTATCATTACTTTCACACCCAGAGTTGCAAAGGAGTCGATAGCGGCTTCGATGTATTCATTTTTAGGGTAATTCAAACCCCAATGGCCTTGTATGCCCACGCCGTCAATGCGAATTCCTTCATTCTGCAGCATACGTACAAGCCTCATGATACCGTCTCTTTTTTCGGGCCTCCAGGCATTAAAATCGTTGTAATATAATTCTGTATCCGGAGCATATTGTTCGGCAAACCTGAAAGCATGTATTACCATTTCATCACCATTACCTACTGCATTTACCCATAAAGTAGGGCGGTAAGTACCATCTTCTGCAATCACTTCATTTACTACATCCCATGCATGAATACGTCCTGAATACCGTCCTGCAACCGTTTCAATGTGGCTGCGCATTTGTTCTATTTGTGCTTCCGGTGAATTTGGATTGCCGGTTTCATCAGTAAAAAACCAATCGGGAACCTGATTATGCCATACCAGGGTATGGCCAATGATAAACATATTGTGCCTTTCGCCAAATTCCACAAACTCATCGCCTGCCTCAAAATCATATACGCCCGGTTCGGGCTTGAGCGGCCCGGCTTTTAACACATTTTCATTCGTAATCGTGTTAAAATGCCTGATTACGATACTCTGCGCTTCAGAATCCCGGCCAGAAACAATATCTTCATTTACAGCTGCGCCTATCAGGAAACTATTTTCAAAGGCATCTTTCAATGCCGGCAGAGATTCGGAATAATCAGAGTTGCCATCACTGCAACCGGCTAAGCCGAGAGTGAATAAGACAGAGAATAGGATTGTATAATATGTTTGAGTCATAATAGTAGAACTGACTGAAATGTAAAAGAAAACATTTAAGAAAATGAATCCATAAAGTCAACGTAAACTGTTGTCCGATACAGAGTACCGGAAAAATTGACTTTAACTATTCGTAAACATTCCCTTTCACCAACGTTACGATACTTTCTTCAGGAATTATAATTTCATTAGGCGACACCATTCCAACGTTCACAGCATTCTGAGTCGAATTCGTAACAATCATCTGATAAGACTCCAACAGATTACTTCCTTCAATCTGAAGAAGAACCGGCTCATTATTTGTGTTGATCGCAACAATTGTAAAAGTCTCCATTTCTTCGTGATAAAAAGCTGTTGCGAATACACCATCTGAATCGTTATAGTTAAGTTCAACCCGCACAGCACCCGGTCGTATATACCGGTAAAAGTGTTTGGAAACATGGTAGCGTTTGCCAGGATTGGTTTCGGTTTGCATCAGGTTGTATTCGTTGAGTGTTCCTGCATCGCTTCCCTGCCACCACAGCCATGCCGATACATTGCCATGATGCAGTGCAGCATGAATGGCCAGTCCAAGGTCCAAAGCTCCTGAACGCCCGCCCTCAGTTAACCAGTGGTCATGATAGCCGGATGTTTCGGTCATCCAAACCGGTTTTCCGGTTGGCTTTGAGAATTCAGTGTAGTGATTTCGCCAGTTTCGGGCAGCAGTGGAGGATTCTGTGGGATGTACACCATCCAGATAACCATGGATTGCCCAAATATCGATCTGATCAAGTGCATTTTCGTGTTTCATCAGTTCAGTATGGTAGAACCATTGCCTGTCTGTGCCTCCTTCCATGCCAAGCATATTTTCAGAAGCAAAAATTTTCACATCCGGATAGCGGTTTTTCACGACCGGTATCGAATGCTCAAGCATTTCGGCAAACCAGTCTGTACGGTAAAAACAAGAGTTATAGAATTGTTCAAACAGGGGTTCATTTTGCGGGCTGATTGCATACAGATCTATTCCAAGTTCTTCATACAAGGCTACTCCGTCAGCCAGCCAATTGCCAAAATCTTCAAACATTTCGGGATTCAGCGTGCCGCCCCACTTGGTCCCACCCGGATGAGGTACATCTACCTCCCGGGTTTTTCCTCCCGGACCAGGCAGATGGTTGCCTGATTCGCTGATTGCAATTTTCATAACTTCGGGGGGCGACCAAACGGAGAAGATCATTTTCAGATCAACACCCGCTTCACCTGCAGCGCGTGCAAGGCCTTCAACAACCGGCTGTTGCTTTTCCCAGTCGGCATCCTGAGGGGAGATTGGAGTCTGAGGCGGATAATATTCATTTCTCCAGATGGTAACACCCAGATCTTCAATGATCATCCTGGCCCACTCATCACTGAAAAGATGGTTCCGGTTGCCATCCCACCAAACACTTCGTGCCCCAAATAAACCGAATCCGTCGATAAGCTGGTGAGTAATATTTTTGTCGATACTGACAGCTACAACTTTCGGTTCATCGCCATTTTCATGGTGATTATTATCAGTACCTGTTGATTTACAGCTGGCTGCAAGCGGTATGATGAGGATAATAATCAGTATGCACTGTATTCTTTTCTTCATGAACAGACGGGTTATATCTGTAGGATATTCTCTCTGATTGAAACTTCCAAAAAAAGTTACACTAACCGGGGGCAGAGATACCACACAACATGCACTCCGAGCAATGGAATATTGAAAAATGAAGAAATCAATCGAGGGATATTTCCAGAATTTTTGATTTGTTATCCCTGCTAAGGCACCTAAAATCTATGTTTGGGAAGAACCCCCTCGGTTGGGTTTTGGGCCTTAAGAAGATCGTCACTCGGGGGCGATTGGTTTGTTGCGTTCTGTCCCCGGGTTTCATTCGGAAAATCGCTGCGCGATTTCCGTCATTCACCCGGGGCTACCATATATATCACCCCGCTGGGGTGTTTTTGGGCTAATGATAAGCCTGATAAAAAGTCGATCACGGGTAAATAAACAATATTGCCTACACATCACACAAAGCAACTGCTTCCCTAAGCCCTTCCATTGGGTTTCGGGTTGGAATAAATTCCTGTCCCACATAACCTTCATAACCAATTTCGAGCAGTGCTTCCATGATCGGCGGATAAAACAGTTCCTGAGAATCGTCCAGTTCAATACGTCCCGGGACACCGGCTGTATGAATATGACCGATGAGGTCGGTTCCATATTCGCGGATACGTGAAATAATATCGCCGTTCATGATCTGAACATGATATATGTCGAACAGGAGCTTGATATGCGATGACCCGACTTTTCGGATAATATCCGCGCAATAGTCAATATCGTCGCCCTGGTAGCATGGATGTCCTCTGAAATCATCGCCCTCAACCCTCGAATTCAGGTGCTCAAGGCAAACGGTGACATTATGTTTTTCGGCATGCAGAGCCAGTTCCTTGAGGCCTTTTACCGTATTTTCTGCCCCTTCATCCGGGTCAATCACACCAAGTGCCGGATTATTGAGGTCACGATGCTCGAAGCCTGTAAATGTGATTACATTTTTAACACCTGCTTCAGCGCACTCTTCGATTCGTTTTTTTGTTTGTTCAATTACTTCGCCGCTGTATCGCGGATTATTGAGGCCTTTTTCGTAAGGTGGATCTGGCATGCCATTTGTACTCATACCGCAAATCAAACCATATCTTTTCATCGTTGGCCACTCGTCTGGCCCAACAAGTTCAATGCCTTCCACTCCCAGATCAACAGCGGCCTGGCAAAGCTGGTCGAGGGACCAGTTTTCGCCAAAGTACATATATACCCATGAAACAAGTACCTGTTTAATTCTGCCGTTACGCACGGCTTTACCAGAAGGTCTTTTCCCTGATGCCAGTACATGGCCGGGCACAGAAGTTCCGGTTAACAGTGCGGCAGATAGTGCAGCACTATTTTTGAGCATTTGTCTACGGCTGATAGATGGCTTGCTACTATTTCGTTTATGGGAATACATTAAGTTCAGATTAAATTATTGATTATTGGCTTCATCAAGCATTTGCTGAATGGGCTCGGGGTCCCATCGGGCCGGAATCGGGTCATCAGTCATTTCAGCGAGTTCCAGGGCATCGATGGGTGAAAACTGCAATCCGTTTACCGGTATTTCGATTCCTGCTGTCCAGGCAATGGCATTTGCCACCACACGCCGGAATTGATTATGCCCCCAGTTCCAGTGATAATGAGCGCCGGTAAAACCAAAAGAGCGTCCGCCGTTTGGCCGTTTGTAAGCCCAGGCAACATGCTGTTGTTCACGGTTTTCCAGTACAGCTTCTCTTACATGTGGGTTGTTCGAGTGAGGCCCGTCACCCCGGCTTAATGATTCAGCAGGCGGAAGATCACTGAGAATCGGAGTAACACCCTCCATATTGTCCTGAAATCTCATGTGGTAATACCATTCATCCCTGATGGTAAACGGTTCAACACCGTTCAGGATGGGGTGATCAGACAGGTTGTCAAAATTTGCTGTCCAGAAAGGGTTTACAGACCAGTGAGTTTCAAAATATCCACCTTGCCACTCAAGGAATTTGTCTCCGGGTTCACCTGTTGGAACTTCAACTGCAAAATGCAGGGTCACAAAACCAACCCCGCGATCAATAACTTCCTGAAAAGAATCCATATGGGGCAGGATTACGTGTCCGCCAGCGCCATTTGCAAAAATGACAACAGCTGCCACGTCATCAAAAATGGACTCATCTTCCGGCCAGCCGCGAACCACTGTCGTGCGAACACCATCAAGGGCTTCTTCAAGTGTAGCAGCCAAAAGGGTATTGCCGCCATGATGTTCATGATTTCCAAAACCATGTGAAGGGGCACCAGATATAAACAGGATATGTTTATCGTTTTGAGTAGCATTTACCGGGTTTGCAAGCAAAATTGAGAGGCTTGTAATAAAAAGAGAAAGTGTTAAAAGAATTGTAGTAAAGAAATTAGAAGTCATGGTTCAGTTGGTTTTATTTCGACTGATGTCTGAATAATTGCAGATTCATTTTCATAAATATGTTCCTGCAATCCAAATTCAAAGTCTTGAACAACATAATATGTTAAACCCGGATTACGCATTAGACTTCCGAAGTCTAACGGAGCATCGAAAGGAACCTTCATCGGTTAACATATTGAAGATTTTAAAAAATTTGAAAGACTTCGGAAGTCTTTTTGGTC
>PWLN01000432.1 GCA_003559375.1 Balneolaceae bacterium
CAGCGGCAAGATGCTGATTGAAATTTATAACAATCCTGCTGCACTGATACCAAATTACCGGAAAATGCATCCACTTATTTTACACCTGGCTTTTGTTTCTGATAACCCTTCTGAAGATATGCACCGGCTTGTAAATGCAGGGGCTACAGTAATCTCTGATGACATTCTCGATGATGGTTCGCATCTGATCATGTTACGGGATCCCTGGGGAATTTGCATTCAGTTATGTAAAAGAGCGAATTCATTGTTGCATTAAAATGGAACTGCTTTGAAGTTGAAAAAGAATATTCAGATTTTGTTAGTATCAATCTCAAATCAAACACAATAATTACTGAATGAATATTTTTGATTTAAATGAAATTAGCGGTCGCAGATTTCCTGCAAGGCGTCTCACTAAAAATGTAGCCGGTGGTGTATCATCCATTCAAACCGAAAATTTTTGTATGGGATTGGTTGAACTTGATCCATATGGTGGTCAGGTGCCCTGGCACAATCATCCAGAAGAAGAGGTTTATTTCATTCTCGAAGGAATAGGTGAGATGTGCATAGGAAATGAAAAAAAAGAAATTACAGGCGGCCAGGCTGTATTTATTTCACCCAATGAATTTCATCAGCTTACCAATATTGGCAAAAGACCACTCAAAATGATCTATTGCTATGGTCCTGCAGGTGATGTTGACCACTGGAAACAAGAGCTGGAAGGAACGCTTCCAAAAGCAGGTGTTGATGTGCCGCCTCTTCCTGAAGGAGCACGGCCACAATGTACCGATGTATCGTGAATGTATTGCAAGGATTTTCACCTATGAATTGAAATTCTTTAATTATAATGTTAACGTTTTCATAAGGCCTGGCCGGTTCATCAGGCAATTAACTTATTAACCTGAAATTCTAAGTATTATTCAAAATGACTGACCAAATTAAAACCCATACCATTGGCATAATCATGAATGGTGTAACCGGTAGGATGGGGAAAAATCAGCACTTGTTACGATCCATTGTTCCAATTATGAAACAGGGCGGCTTAAAAATAAGTGACAATGAAACGATTATGCCCAAACCCATTTTAGTTGGGCGGAGTCAGTCAAAACTCGAAAAACTGGCTGAAGAATCAGGAGTAAGCGAATGGACAACAGATCTCGATTCCGTTTTGAATGATCACCAATACCAGATCTATTTTGATGCACAGCGAACCGATCTGCGCGTAGAAAGTGTAAAAAAAGCTGTTGCTGCCGGTAAGCATATCTACTGTGAAAAGCCTTCAGCAGTCACAACAAAAGAAGCGGTTGAACTTTACCAGGTGGCAGACAAAGAAGGAGTAAAACATGGCGTTGTTCAGGACAAGCTTTGGCTTCCCGGGTTGGTAAAACTCAGGCAGTTGCGCGATCAGGGTTATTTCGGAGAAATTGTATCGGTTAAAGCAGATTTCGGCTACTGGGTGTTTGAGGGCGATACTATTCCGCCTCAGCGTCCATCATGGAATTATCGAAAAGAAGATGGCGGTGGAATTATTCTGGATATGTTTTGTCATTGGCGGTATGTTATTGACAATTTATTCGGGGATATCAAATCTGTATCCTGTATCTCAGCAACACATATCAAAAAACGCCGGGATGAAAACGGAATGCCATACGATGCTACCGCCGATGATGCAGCTTATGCGATTTTTGAACTGAAAAATGGAGTGATCGCTCAATTTAATGCTTCATGGGCCACAAGAGTACGCCGTGATGATCTGTTGACCATACAGGTTGACGGAACAAAAGGATCTGCAGTTGCCGGACTCCGCGATGTATGGGTTCAGCCTTATGGCGCCACACCAAAGCCGGTCTGGAATCCGGACATCGAACAAAAAATCGATTTTCACGCCGGATGGATGAAATTGCCTCAGCAACAGGAATTTGATAACGCTTTTAAAATTCAATGGGAGCTGTTTCTCAGACATATTGTACTCGATGAACCATTCAGATGGAACCTTCTTGAGGCTGCTAAAGGGAATCAACTTGCGGATGTAGGATATGAAGCAGCTGATAAAAGGCAATGGATTGATGTGAAAGATTTGGTGTGAGGACTGGGGAGTGTGGAGTCAAAAGTGAAAAGTGAAAAGTGAAAAAAGCTGGAGCGTTAGCGACAGCCTGAACCTAATCCTTGGTATTAAAAGTTATTAATAATGTAATTTTAATCTATGATTAACATTGAAATGTAATTCATAGGTTCATGAAAATTATTAATGAAATTATCCTGACCTGCTTTTCACTTTTCAGTTTTCACTTTTGACTCTACTCAATCAAAATAAAGCAGACATACTAAACGAATGATTATTGATAACAAACTGACCACGAATGACCTAAAACCAAAACTGGAACAAGTATGGGAACATTCTGCACGGAAAATTCACCTGATAAGGAAAGAATTTGATACTGCAAAAGGTTCTCCCGTTTTTACGGAAAAAGGAAAATATACCACCAGAGGCTGGACAGACTGGACCCAGGGGTTTCAATTCGGTTCGGAAATTTTGCAGTTTGATGCCACCGGAGAGCGTCCATTTCTTGAATTAGGACGCAAAGCGACTCTTGAACTGATGGCTCCACATATCACTCATATTGGTGTCCATGATCATGGTTTTAATAATGTGAGTACGTATGGAGCTCTTCGCAGGCTGTTTATTGAAGGCAAACTCGAACCAGATAACTGGGAGCTGGAGTTTTATAACCTTGCACTAAAAATTACCGGATCGGTACAGGCAATTCGGTGGACATCCACGAAGGGAGAAGAAGGTTTTATTCATTCTTTTAATGGTCCCCATTCCCTTTTTGTTGATACCATCAGAACAGTACGGGCACTTGCCCTTGCATACAAGCTTGGGCATGTGCTTTATGGGGAAAATGATAAAAAAATTCCACTGCTTGGAAGGTTAATATATCATGCCAAATCTACTGCACTTTATAACATCTATTATGGGGAGGGCCGCGACAGCTATGACATACCGGGCAGAACGGCACATGAAGCGGTATTCAATACGAAGAACGGCCAGTTCAGGTGCCCGAACTCTCAACAGGGTTATTCACCCTTTTCTACATGGACACGCGGCCTGGCATGGGCTATGTGCGGTTTCCCGGAACAGCTCGAATTTTTGAAGATTGTTGATGATTCATCACTTGAACCTTATGGAGGGAGGGATGCAGTTACGGAAACGATGCTGAAAGCGGCCAGGGCCACCTGCGACTTTTATATAGAGAATACTTCAAAAGACGGAATTCCCTACTGGGATACCGGCGCCCCTAATCTTCATGCATTGGGCGACTATACAAAGATTGATGCCGATCCCTGGAATGATTATGAACCGGTTGACAGTTCCGCTGCCGCCATTGCAGCCCAGGGTTTATTACGGCTTGGGCGATATCTGGAAAATATCGGTGATTCCGCAGCATCAAAATACTGGCAGGCCGGTTTAACAGTAGCCGGAACCCTTTTTGATGAGCCTTATTTGAGTACAGATGGTAGTCACCAGGGGCTGCTTCTGCATTCGGTCTATCACAGGCCAAATGGCTGGGATTATATACCCGATGGACATAATATCCCATGCGGTGAATCGAGCATGTGGGGGGATTATCATTTACGCGAACTTGCACTTTATCTCACAAGAATCCTGAATCAGGAGCCCTATTACACATTTTTTAACGGTATTGAGGAGGATTCGAAATGAACCCTGCAGCATTTGTAACAGGCGGATCAAGAGGTATCGGATTAGCCATATCCAGGATGTTATGTAAAAACGGTTATGATGTAGCTGTAAACGGAGTACGGGATGAGAGCCAGGTTCAGGAGGTACTCGATGATTTAAGATCAACTGGTACTCAAGTTATATATTGTCAGGGCGATGTTGGTGATGGTGCTCACAGGAAAAAAATGGTAGAACAGTTGATAGATTCTTTCGGCCGGTTGAATGTACTGATAAATAATGCCGGAGTGGCACCAAAAGAGAGGCTGGATCCGCTTCAGGCAACAGAAGAAAGTTACGACCGCGTGATGAATATCAACCTGAGAGGCCCATATTTTCTTACCCAGTCGATTGCAAACTGGATGGTTCAGCAAAAAATGGCAGATCAGGGTTACAAAGGTACAATTGTAAATATCGGTTCCATTTCTGCGACCATAGTATCAGCAAACAGGGGGGAATACTGCATTTCAAAAGCTGGATTTGCCATGCACAGCAAAATATGGGCTGTAAGGTTGGGTGAGTTCGACATTCCGGTTTATGAAATCCGACCGGGTGTTATCAAAACCGACATGACCTCCAAAGTTCAGGAAAAGTATGACAAATTGATTGCCGATGGCTTACATGTGCAGCCGCGATGGGGTTACCCGGAAGATGTGGCAAATGCAGTAGAGGCCATGGTGGATGGCAAATTCCCATTTTCGACCGGAGATGTTTTTATGGTTGACGGGGGGATTTCGATTCAAAGATTATGATTCAGAAAAATACAAAGATAGCAGAAGGTGATGAAAATGCCGTTGAAAAATACGGAGGGAAGTGGTACCTGCTCATTTCCACTCTTGCGATATTTGTTGTGTTGTGTTTTCTGGAGCCTCCTGAAGGCCTGACCCGCGAAGGTTGGCTCACCGCTGCAGTTGCACTTTTGATGGCCGCATGGTGGGTAGGTGAGGTTATTCCGATCTTTGCTACGGCGTTATTGCCGCTTGTGCTTTTTCCAATATTGCAAATTATGCCAATCAGTGAAACCGCAGCACCTTATGCCCACCCAATGATTTTTCTGTTTATGGGCGGCTTTATTCTGGCAATATCCATGCAGCGATGGAACCTGCACCGGCGAATTGCATTAAATATTATCACGTTAATTGGGTCAAAACCGCGTCACATTATTGGTGGTTTTATTGTATCCACAGCATTTATGAGTATGTGGGTGAGTAATACGGCAGCTACTATCATGATGCTCCCCATAGCTCTTTCTGTAATCGAGCTCACAAAGAACAGCTTGTCACCAACAGATGAAGATTTAAAGCAGTATAAACACTTTGGGCTTGTTCTGATGCTGGCTATCGCATTCTCATCAAGCGTGGGCGGGCTTGGCACTGTGATTGGAACACCGACCAATGCACTTCTAATTGCTTTTGTTGATGAAGCTTATGGAATTGAGATTTCATTTGCAGAATGGATGCTGATAGGCCTTCCTGTTGTATTTCTCGGTTTACCCGTAATTTTTTACACATTGGCTAATGTGATATATCCGGTTAAACTTAATAAACTGCCAGGAGGCACCGAATACCTGAAGAGTGAACTGACAAAACTTGGGCGATTATCACCATCCGAAAAGAGAGTGGCTGTAATATTCGTTTTAGTTGCTGTGATGTGGCTGAGCAGGCCTCTCATTTCTGATTTTATTCCGGGCATTTCTGATGCCGGAATCGCAATTTTTGGAGCACTCATCTTGTTCATTACCCCGTCTGGTTCTAAATCGGCTCTGTTTTTAATGAACTGGAAATCTGCTGAAAGGCTGCCCTGGGGAGTTTTAATCCTTTTTGGTGGCGGTTTATCACTTGCCGGCGCTATTCAGCGAACCGGCCTGGCTGAATGGATAGGCGGCTATTTCACCATAATCGGCGGCTGGCCAGTGCTTCTGATCATTTTCATCATCTCATTCGTTATCATAACATTTACTGAAATGGCGAGCAATTCTGCTACTGCAGCCGCATTTCTGCCGATAATGGGATCGGTTGCCGTAGCTGTTGGAATGCATCCGTTGCTGCTGGCAATTCCTGTTGCGGTAGTTGCAAGCTGTGCGTTTATGCTGCCGGTTGCTACTCCTCCAAATGCAATAGTCTATGGAAGCGGACTCATCTCAATACCGGAAATGGCAAAAGCGGGTTTTCTTTTAAATATATTCTTTGCTCTCCTGGTTACACTTCTTGCCTATTTTCTGTTTTCGCTGATTCTTGGAATAGACGTTGGTATTGTTCCGGATCAGTTTCTTTCTTAAACAGACGGGATGACAGACAAACCGGGAGTGACCTGGCGGCGCAAATATCTTCCGTCATCCCGCCTGCCCTCGAACCCTCGGGGGCCTTCGCACCAATTGCCTTTTATCGAAGCAAATCATCTTACAACAGGGAAAACCTCACAACGATAAGCCGGGATCTCCAAACGTGGCTTTCGGGATGTCCCTTAGCGAGGCTCATCTTTTCCCCGCGAAGCGCTCCGAGCGTAGCGATTCCCATGAAATGAAATCCCTCCATGCGTTCGCTTTACTCAATTAGTCGGGATGACAAGGGGCATCGTATGGAAACAGGCGGCGCAGATAACCCCCGGCATGTTAACATTCTTTATGCGCCGCCTATTGAATAAAAATGCCCATGTCATCCCGAAGTCGCCCCCACAGGCCAGCGGCCTGAGATAACAAAGCTTGGGGAAATTCTCCAGGGGAGTACTTTGCCAAATGCAAGATGTTCGCACCATACAAAAAGTGGCTACGGGTATGCACCGCGCCCCAAGTAAGACGTTGCGCCTCCGAGCCGGGCAGGCTGTAGGCCTGCGATAGTCCGTTCGTTGATTCATCGAAAACTTCAGTAAGGAATCTCAACATTCCGGTTCATACTTCTATACACAAACAACCAAACCGGATCACCACTATGGGCCAGTCACTCTGCCACCTCTGTGTTCACCTTACATTTTCAACCAAGTCACGGATCCCCTTTATCCATTCCAAGATTAATAAAGAACTTCATATCTATATGGCCGATCAGCAAATCCATCATCAGACAACTACTTCCCGGCAGGATACTGACAGGGTTATGCAGGAGTGTGATGGTATTGAGTATGACCCTGATCACTTTTGGAGATAAATTCGGATTGCGTTGAAAATGATTCATTGATTCTGGTACCGTCTATCCCAGGCTTACAGCCTGAACAGGTTTTGGGGCGTCCTTCTAACTTGGGGCGCGGTTCGCGTTTGTGGTGACTACCCGGTTAGTGCGGGTATCTTGCCTGTGGCAAAGTACTCCCCTGGAGAATTGCCCCAAGCTTTGTTATCCGGAGGCCTACAGCCTCGGGGCAGGGGAGAAAAAATTGAATAATGAACACTGAATATCGCCCCGTAGGGATCCCTTCGGGAAATGTCGAATTTTTGACTATCCCTGAATTCAACAACAATGCCGTCTGCTTTAGCTGACGGATTGAAAGGTTTGGTGAAAACCAATCCCGAATAAACTCCCCCTTTTTTAAAGGGGGTTGGGGGGATTTCAAGCGTACAGGAAAACCTTTGTCGAGGGATTGCTCATAGGAGTTGTTTATGCCAGATGGATATCGCTTAC
>PWLN01000293.1 GCA_003559375.1 Balneolaceae bacterium
CCAAAATTTTTGTTTCAGACCGTGTAAAAGGACTGCTTCTTTCTGTCATAATTGGTGCACCCCTGCTTGCAGGTATTATCGCTTTTTTTGAATATGGAGGTACCTGGGCCTGGTTTTACGCTTGGATGGCTGTAACAGCATTCTCGCTGGTGATGCAGTACATCGCACCTACATGGATTATGCCTCTGTTTAACAAATTTGAACCGCTTGAAGATGGAGAACTGAGGCAAGCCATAGAGGCATATGCCGGGAAAGTAGATTTTCCATTGCAGGGAATCTATGTGATGGACGGATCGAAACGATCATCCAAATCGAATGCTTTTTTTACCGGTTTTGGTAAAAACAAACGCATTGCCCTGTTCGATACCCTGATCGAAAAACATACTACAGACGAACTGGTAGCCGTACTTGCTCACGAAATCGGGCATTATAAAAAGAAGCATATCGTAAAGGGCATGATGATCAGTATTCTTCAGACCGGAGTTATGTTCGGATTGCTTTCTGTTTTTTTACAGGTTCCCGCGCTCTTCGATGCTTTTTTTATGGATCAGATGAGTGTTTATGCAGGACTGCTCTTTTTCGGATTACTTTATTCACCTGTTGAGACCATTCTTGGAATAATTATGCAAATGCTCAGCCGTAAACATGAATATGAAGCTGATGAATTTGCGGCAAGAACCGTTGAAGAAAAAGAGGAAATGGTTAACGTCCTCAAAAAATTATCAAAAGATAACCTGAGTAACCTTACACCACATCCTTTTTATGTGTTTTTAAATTACTCGCACCCACCGGCACTAAAAAGAATCGACGCGATAAGGAATGTTTCATAATCAGAGCATTTTCAATTATAAATCTTAAGATGACACAGTTAGTGCTGCAATCGTTTACTTGTGCATGGCCATTCATATTCGCAGTGATAAATACAGTTAGTTATATCTCTGTAACATTAGAACTATCACAATTTTGCAGCCAGAAGGATAAATCAACAAGATTATCTATCATCTGGTGAATGATCAGAGTCGCGTGAGATCGGCCGCCGTGTTGAATGTATGATCCAATCAAGATATTCTTCGTTGCCTTCCTGTTCGGCGAGGTTAATGCTTATAATGCATGGAACTTCGTATGAATGAAGCTCCTTAACTCTCACTGAGAGTTTGGAAATGTTAGAATAGGTGGTTTTGAATACCAGAATACATTCACTTCCTGATTCCACCTTGCCTTTCCAATGGTATATCGATTCCATGCCATCTATGATGTTCGCACACGCGGCTAATTTCTCTTCCACGATTGCACGGCCGATTTTTTGAGCTTCTTTCTTATCGGAGGTGGTTATGTAAACAAACCTTAGATTTCGAAACATATATAACCTTTATTTGAGTGATTCCTGAAACTACAAAAAATGCGAAATGCTTTGAAAGAAATTCTTTACGCTTGGCAAAATTCATAAACATTCATTTATCGCGATGTATATTACCACGAAGGCTCCAATACGCGATGATATATGATATTTTCAGGTTTAATAATAACATAAACCTAAGGCATAGCCCTAATGTTATATCTATGCGCGAGCCACGCTGCAGTTATCCCACTGCCATGCCTGTATGGTTATGAGGTGTACAGCGGTTGAATTCACAGTGGAAAAGCAGTATTTTATCAGGCTAACATGTATACCAGATGTCTGAGCGAGAGTGGCGGAATTGGTAGACGCGCCAGATTTAGGATCTGGTACCTTTACCGGTGTGGGGGTTCGAGTCCCCCCTCTCGTACCAAACCATTCTAAACAATAGTTACAAACAAAAAAGATAAAGATAGTGGACATAACCGTTCAGGAGTTAACCTCCGTAGATAAAGAGATAAAACTGGAAGCGAGTCGTGAAGACCTTACGCCAAAATTTGAAAAGGCTTTCAGAAAATATCGTGGCAAAATAAATATGCCCGGTTTCAGGCCTGGTAAAACCCCGCTTGGAATCATTAAAAAGCGCTTTGGAAAAGATATTGAGCTTGAAGAGATTAATAACTACGTTCAGGAAGTTTACGAAAGTAAAATTGTTCCGGAATTTGAACCCATTGGGGAAACCCAAATGGTTAATATGAGCTGGGAGAATGACAAACTGGAGGTAATTTTTAAGGTTGGATCAAAACCTGAGTTCGAATTGAAAGAACTGGCTGAAATATCGGTTGATAAAATGGTACATGATGTAACCGATGATGAGGTTGAAGAGGAAATTGAACGGACACTCGAACGTAAAGGAAACTGGGAAGAGTTTGATGGAAAAATCACTGAAGAATGCCGTGTAACGGTTGATGCAATCAGCGTTGATGAAGACGGCAACCCGATTGAAGGTGAAAAGGACGAAGACCAGAAGCTTGACCTTCGCCAGGAGGCTGCAAAAGAATTCCGGGAAAAACTTGTAGGCAAACAAGCGGGGGATGCTGTAAAAATGGAAATTGGTGAAGGTGATGAAACCGATCGGTTCGAAATGCAAATCAAAAAAGTGGAAGTGATGCAAAAGGCTGAACTCAATGATGAATTGGCCAAACAGCAATCGAATGGCCAGGCAAAAAATATTGACGAATTCAGGAGCTACATAAAAAGCCAGATGCAGCAATACTATGATCAGTCATCTGATGATATATTCAAACAGGCTGCTGTGGATGAACTGACTCAAACACATGACTTTGAAATTCCTGTTGTCATGAAAGAACAGATACTGAACTCTTATGTGGATTATGCTAAGCAACAGAGTGGAGGCAGCCTTCCGGAAGATTTTAATGTTGAGGAGTATAAGGCTAAAATGGATGATCAGGCAATTCGAGAAGTGAAATGGATATTTATAAGCCAAAAGCTTCAGGAAAAATTCGATGACATAGAAATAAAGCCCGAAGATATCGACGAATTTTTGGGTGCGGAGGCCGCCAGATTTGGTGCCACTGTGGATCAGCTCCGAAGTTATTACGCTCAAAATCCATCTCAATTGGATAGTTTAAGGACAAGTATTCGTGAAAATAAATTATTTGATAAATTGGCAGATGTCGTTAAAGTAAATGAACTCTCCAAAGAAGATTTTCGTAAGAAGAGAGAAAAAGAAAATGAAACACAAAAATCAAAGTAAACGGCTATGAACTTCAAACAACCCATATTTGAATTACCCGGTTTGCAGCAAATAGAACAGGTGCAAAACAGCCTGATCCCGATGGTAGTAGAAACAACCAACAGGGGTGAGCGTGCCTATGATATTTATTCAAGGCTGTTAAAAGATAGAATTATTATTCTTGGAACACCCATAAATGATGCGGTTGCAAGTTCTATTGTAGCACAGCTGCTTTTCCTTGAGTCGCAAGATGCCGAAAAAGATATCAATCTGTACATTAACAGCCCGGGTGGTGTAGTATCATCGGGAATGGCTATTTATGATACCATGCAGTATGTAAAATGTGATGTTTCCACTACTTGTGTTGGTATGGCTGCTTCTATGGGTGCAGTGCTGCTTGCATCAGGTACAAAAGGCAAACGCCATTCACTGCCGCATTCACGTGTTATGATTCATCAGCCACTGGGCGGGGTGCAAGGCCAGGCCAGTGATATCGAAATTGAAGCCGCAGAAATTCTTCGTCTTAAGCGTGAACTGAGCAGGATACTTGCCGAACACACAGGCAAAGAGATAAAACAAATCATTGACGATTCCGACCGCAATAAGTGGATGACTGCTGACGAAGCTCTTAATTACGGCCTCATTGACCGCGTGATGAGGCGTGAAAAAAAAGAAGGTAAATAACCTGTGAATCATAAAGGCCACTTAATTGGCTAAATTATTCTGAAAAGTTTTTGACATTGACTAACTTACGCACCAAAATGAAATACAGATGAGCAGAAAAAAAAACAGCGACTCGGTTTTTTGTTCCTTTTGCGGACGTTCTAGTCAGGATGTGAACTCGATGGTGGCAGGCCCAGATGTTTATATTTGTAACCATTGTGTAGAAGATGCCTCAAGTATTATCCAAAGCGATCTTTCTTCACTTGCAAGGCGCAGAGAGAGACAATACAAGCCTATCCTGAAGCCGGTTGAGATTAAAAACAAACTTGATGAATATGTGATTGGCCAGGAAGAAGCCAAAAAAGCCCTGTCTGTATCGGTTTATAATCACTATAAACGAATTTCAAGTGTATCATCTGAAATTAATATCGATGATACCAGAATAGAGAAAAGCAATATCATTTTATTAGGGCCAACAGGATCGGGCAAAACATTGCTTGCCCGTACTCTGGCCAATGTGATTGATGTGCCTTTTACAATTGCTGATGCCACCGTACTTACTGAAGCGGGATATGTAGGTGAAGATGTAGAGAGCATTTTGAGCAATCTGCTCCAGGCTGCAGACTATGATGTTGAACGTGCAAGGCGTGGAATCGTTTATATTGACGAAATTGACAAAGTTTCACGAAAAAGTGACAATCCCTCGATCACCAGGGATGTGTCCGGAGAGGGTGTGCAACAGGCTCTGTTAAAGATTCTTGAAGGTACCACGGCAAATATTCCACCGAAAGGTGGCAGGAAACATCCTGAACAAAGTTTTATACAACTCGACACCTCAGATATACTGTTTATCTGCGGAGGAGCATTCAGCGGCCTGGAAGATCTGATTTCGCGTAGATTATCGAGCAGTTCAATGGGTTTTCATTCTGATGAGCAGACAAAGTTTGATAAAAACGATCCGAAAATATTTACTCATGTAGAACCTGAAGACCTCCAGAAATATGGCCTTATTCCCGAATTGATTGGGCGGCTTCCAATTATTTGCGGCCTTGAAGAGCTTTCAGATGAGGCGATGATCGATATACTTCTGCAGCCAAAGAATGCCATCACAAAGCAATATAAAAAGCTTTTTGCGATGGAAGATGTTGAACTTGAATTTGAGGAAGATGCATTGACAGCCGTTGTGGATAAAGCCAGGGAACGAAAAACCGGGGCCCGCGGACTCAGATCCATCCTCGAAGAAGCAATGCTCGACATTATGTTCATCATTCCATCCATGAGTAATGTGAAACGCTGCATTATTACCCGTGAAACCATCCTGAAAAAAGCACCACCTCTCTACGAAAAACGTAAAGCATCAGCCTGATTGCATTAAAGCTACGGTTTCATAACTTATTTGGATGAGAGGACTTCTGCAAAAGTGAAGTACTATACCGTTTTATCTGTAATTTGTGAACTTCCAAATACCTGATTTACGTGGGTATCTGAAATCGAATAAATCCAGGATTCATGAAAACTCTATTTCCATCCAGCCGGATAAAAATCATTCTTGTTCTGCTGCTCATTTTGCTTGCCGGTGCTTCATATGTTTACAACCAGGTTCTCATAAATAAAATTATGGAACAGGAACGCAATAATGTTGAATTGTGGGCAAAAGCTTTTGAGCATAATGTTGACCCTGCCCATGATAAAGTGAGTCGGAATCTCAATTATGTTGCAAATACACTTCAGTTGTATCCTGATGTACCCGATAGCCTGGTAAGGCTGATTCGTGAAGCAGAACTCGATAAATCGACAGTCAATTTTGTGATGACAGAAATTATTCAACCCGATCATCTATTCAACATCCCCGTAATTGTGGTAGATGAATCGGGATTTATACTCCATGCCCGTTTTATTGATGATGAAAATCTCAATTCCCAGGATTTGATTCATCGATTTTCTGCACTTCATGAACCCATCACCATCTCTCTTCAAGATCGCGAGAGGGTTTTATATCAATATGTCTATTATGGCGAAAGCTCGATGATACAATATCTCCGGTTTTTTCCATATGTACAGTTTGGAATTTTGGCTTTATTGCTGGGTGTAGGCTATACAACCTATCGTAGTATTACAAGATCTGAGCAATCAAACCTTTGGGTAGGGATGACCAAAGAAGCAGCTCATCAGCTTGGTACACCTCTTTCGAGTATTTATGGCTGGCTTCAGTTGCTAAAAGACAGAACCCAGAATGATGATGAAATTCTCTCCATAGCCTATGAAATAGAGGATGATGTAACCAGGTTAAAAGGCATAGCAGAACGTTTTAATAAAATTGGTTCTCAACCTGAATTAAAAAGATTAAGCCTGGAACCCATTATTGATGATGTTATGACTTATATGGAACGGCGGCTACCCAAATTGGGCCACAAAATTGATGTCATGAAATCAATCCAGCCCGATATTAAGGCCAATCTGAATGCAGAGCTATTCCAATGGGCTATTGAAAATCTCATTAAAAATTCAATGGACGCAATAAAGGAACATGGGAAAGATGCCTATGTTTCTATTTCGGCACGGAAAGAGGGTCATCTGATTGTTATTGATATAGAAGATACCGGAATGGGTATTGACCGAAAATTTGTTAAAGAAATATTTAAACCGGGATTCAGTACCAAAAAAAGAGGCTGGGGACTTGGGCTTAGCTTAACCCGCAGGATTATTGAAGATTACCACAAAGGGAAAGTTTATGTTTATAGTACAGACTTGAATAAAGGAACGATATTCCGGATTCAGTTGCCGGTTTGAATTTGGGGTAAAGAGAAGAAAGTAGAGAGTATTGAGAAATAGGAGAACTTGTTTTACGTGTGAAAGGGATTTTTTGCGGCAGAGAACTCTGATTTTCGCAGAGGTGTACAGGAGATTTAGTCTGTGGCGTAACCTCTTTTGGCAGCGTATTCCATTAGTTGGGCTTTAAGCAGATTTCTGCCGCGATGCAGACGTGAGCGGATGGTTCCGATTGGCACATCAAGCATGTTGGCTATTTCCTCGTATGTAAAATCTTCCACATCACAAAGCAAAACTACCGTTCTGAAATCTTCCGGAATGCTGTCCAGTGCCCGTGAAAGATCGTCATCAATCAATTCTCTGAACATTTTGTCTTCAAGATCTGATGTCTCAGTTCTCTCTGCGCGAACGGTTTCGTAAAAAGTGGCAACCTCATCATAATCAACTTCCTGAGGTTTTTTCGACTTTTTCCGATAATTATTGATATAGGAGTTTTTAAGAATACGAAAAAGCCAGGCCTTGGCATTGGTGCCCTTTTCATAACTGCTAAAAAACCTGTACGCCTTAACGATAGTATCCTGCACAAGATCTTCCGCATCATTAGGATCAGATGTAAGCCTTAATCCGAAATTATACAGTGCATCCAGATGAGGTATCATCTCATCGTTGAAGTCCTGCTGTTTTTTATATTCTTGTTTAGTAAGTTCTGCCATCCCTTCTTTCTGTAGCGCCAGAACAACGTTTATAAAGGTTAATAGAAACTACTCTGTTAATGCAATTCTCAATAGTATTCAAGTAAATGTAAAAAATAGAGATCAGAATGTCATATTGATAGAATTGATCAGGCTTGTAGATTTTAATAAAAGAATAATTTTTGCAATATAGTTCATTTTTCTACATAAATGATATTACAAGTAAATCATATATCGCATGAGTCCATGCAGCTATCCCAAAACCCCTCGTAACATAAACAACATTTAGTGCTAACCCAAATAAAAACCTGAATAAAAATGAACCAAGAGTAAAAACATCACCAAACTCACCTATGTAATGAACTGCACTAAATATAAGCGCGGCAATCAATGCCGCGGATATATATGCTGTTAAATGGTGTTCAAAAATTTTTTTAAATAAGATGAGTAAAAGCCCAACGAGTATTACCCTAAAGAACAGTTCTTCATAAAGCCCTGCACCAAGCGACAATGCGATTAGCTGTAATTTTGTGAGTTGATAAAGTGGCGATTCTGCATTTATATTCAGCAAGGAGCCCAGAAAAAAGCCGATCAGAGTACCGATAAGCACTGCATACAGTGCAGATTCAATCAGCATATATCCGAAATATTTCTTTTTTATGGAGGAGAGTTCATCACGGCGTTTGTAGGTTATGAAAGCTCCAATCACAGCCGCCACCAGAAAAGTTGCCGAAAGAGCATTTGTTCCCAGCAGTTGAAAAAAAGTCTTAAACCAGACGTCTACAGATATTCGGACAATTGCATCGGCCTGGGGTTGAGACAGTCTGATCAGTACTTCATAAAGCAATAAAAGAGGTACACAGATGATGTAGCTGTATAGAATACCCCGGGTTTGATTGTTATAATACCTTAGCTGATGGGTCAATTGACGTCAATTTTCAAGGTAAATGGTAACCAATGGCTGTTCAATTGCAGAAAAACCGAGTAATTCAAACGCTTTTCCCGAAATTTTTAACCCATCGCCTGAGTGACGGTCATTAACACGGACAAATACACCACGTTTATTGGAAGGATTTTCAATATAGATAATACTGCCTAACTGCATGTTGGAGTGCGCAGCCGTTAGCTGTTCCGGGCTGTACAATTCGCCACTTGTAGTTGGTGTTGCCCTCTCGGTGTCGCTATACCGTGATACCGGAACCGTTCCAAGATCTTCGAGATTGGAGTCGGATCTGAATGGATTCCTGAAATTTCGTGTAGGGGGCAGTAATACTGTTACCTGCTGTCCGGATGAAAGGTTACTTACGTTAATGTCTGGATTGAGTGCCTCAAGTTCACCCATACTCATTTTGAAACGGCTCAGAACGGTTCGTGTATTTTCTCCGCTGCGCAGCCGGTATACAGCAAATTTCCCTTGTGGGGTTGAGTCTTCTGCTCCTTCAGCAACTGATGGTGGTGTTTGTATGCGTCGAACGGTTAATCGCTGTCCCACTCGAAGAATATCACCCTGTATGTTATTCAATTGGCGGAGTTCTGTAATACTCATGTCATGCTGCCGGGCGATCTGGTACAGAGTATCCCCGCTCCTGACAGTATATGTTCCACTGCCGCCAGGCTCTTCTGTCTGCCTCACAACTGAACGCCTTTCCTGTTCATCCATCTGCTCAATTTGGTCTGCTGTTGGGGGCAAATCTTCACCACCAGTACCATCAAGCTGATATATGATAAGCTCCTGCCCCGCATTCAAGGAAGTTCCGCTAAGGTTGTTCCATTGCTGTATCTCAGGTATCGTGACATTGTAGCGGCGGGAAATCGCAAAAAGTGATTCGCCAGGCGAAACCCTGTGAATGATCCTTCCTTCTCCGGCAGGAGGAATAAGGCGTAAGACTTGCCCCGGTTGCAAATTGTCGCTTGTGAGGTTATTCCACGCTCGCAGTTCACCAACGGTTATTGCATACTCTCTTGATATACTAAAAAGTGTCTCTCCCTGCTGTACAACATGTTGTCTTGGAGCATCCTGTGCATAAAGATCTGGACTTCCAAAATTGTGAAGTACAAAAAAAATGGCCAATACTGTAACAAAATTGAGAATTTTCTTAATAACCATGTTCAGTTTCAGAATTTAATATTTCAAGTGCTTCGGCTAACTCAAGACGCGTTTTTTCATTTTTTTGTTTTGTTGCTACTTTCATTCCGTCTGAAAACAATTTGCGGGCGTCTTCAAGGCGTCCGGTTTGTTGATAAAGTTTCCCCAGATGATAGTAAACGCCTAAATAGGTAACATCTTGTTGTAAAACAGACTCAAATAAAATACATGCTTTGGATACTTCATTTATTTTAAGCAGTTCCAGCGCAAGCGCAAACTTGGAAAAAATATCATCCGGATTTTTTTTCAGAAATCCGGCGAGCCTTGAAATGTGGTGATTATGATCCTTCATTTTTGGTTTTGTCAAAGCGCTCAATAACTTCGTCCATTGAGTCTCCTCCGAACTTTTCAAGAACGGCGTTTGCCAGAACAGGGGCTATTACACTCTCGGCTACCACTACTGCACGGGGTAATGCACACACATCTGATCTTTCATAACGTGTTATCTGCTCTTCTTTAGTATCAATGTCAGCAGTTTTCAGGGGTTTTAGCATTGTGGGTATGGGTTTCATAACGCCCCGTATAATGAGGGGCATTCCTGTTGTCATACCGCCTTCAAGGCCGCCTGCCCTGTTAGTACGCCGTTTGAATGTTCCATCAAAAACAATTTCGTCGTGTACATTATGGCCATGTGTTTTTCCCGAATCGAACCCAAGGCCGATTTCCACACCTTTCATAGCCTGTGTGCTCATGATGGCCTGTGCGAGAAGCCCGTCGAGTTTACGGTCCCAGTGAACATAACTGCCAAGCCCGGCGGGTAAACCGGTTACAATTATTTCATATATACCACCAAGTGAACTTCCTTCTTTACGGCGTATTTTAATCTCTTCACGCATTTGCTTTCCAAGATTATGATCAAGGCAACGAACATCTGATTTGTCTGATTTTTTAAAAATTTCTTCTGCGCCTTTTGGTATAATTGGTTCAGTAGTTTCGCGGATTTGTTCCCATCCATCATATCCTGCCGAACCGATACGAATTACATGCCCGCCTATTTCAATGCCAACTGATTTGAGGAGCTGTCTTGCAACAGTGCAGCAGGCCACCCTCATAGCTGTTTCACGTGCACTTGAGCGTTCAATAACGGGGCGGATGTCATCGAATCGATATTTTTGAAGTCCTACAAGATCTGCGTGACCGGGGCGAGGCAAAGTAATTCGTTCAATTCCTTCAGGACTGCCTTCCTTAGCCATCACAAGAGGCCAATTATTCTCATCTTTTTCGTATGCACGGTTTACCATTGTCATTGCAATTGGCGCACCGGTGGTTTTGCTAAACCGGACACCGGATTTGATAATAGCCCGGTCTTTTTCAAAAGCCATCCGGCCGCCTCGTCCATATCCCTGCTGACGGCGTACAAGGTGCAGTTCAATATCGTCTTCGGTAATGTGTAGCCCAGCGGGCACACCTTCAACAATACCCGTTAATTCGGGGCCATGAGATTCTCCAGCGGTAAAATATCGGAGCATTTGTTTTTCTAATTATTACTTCAATTACATAATTGGTTCAAAGATAAGGGAATTAAATCGATAATCCGTTGAATTGTTGAATCGCAAATATAAAGTAGATGTGACATGACAATTTTTGCATTAATTCGATAGTCTAATACCTGATTTCGGGCAAATCGTGCCACAGAATGAAATTTAATCCGGTAAGGGAAAAGAATAACCATTTGGCAAAAACTCACATTTTGGGAAAATCTTTTGTAATATTGTTGATCTGTAATCTTTATTTAAAAATGATGTTTAATCAGGATTTATACAACGAAGCTTCTGTATGCAAGGACTAAAGGAATTAGGCAGATACAGTAGTTTACTGTATCAGGCGCTGCGGTCATCAACAGAGTTTAGCACTTATCGGAAAAATCTTTTTCAGGAATTGGTTAAAGTAGGTACCGACTCTGTTCCCATCATCATGCTTGTAGGAATTTTTACAGGTTCTGTGATGACCCTTCAATCGGCTTATCAGCTTGAATTTGCCTTTATTCCACTGTCAACGATTGGGGCTATTGTTTCTGAATCGATTCTCATAGAGCTGGCTGCGGTTATTTCCGGGCTTGTTCTGGCCGGCAAGGTTGGGGCAAGAGTTGCAACAGAACTCGGAACCATGCGTGTGAGTGAACAGATAGATGCTTTGGAATCCATGGGTTTCAATTCGGTCTCGTTTTTAGTGGTTCCAAGGGTTTTGGCAGGCATCATGATGTTTCCGGTACTCTACGTAGTAGCAAGTATTTTTGGAATTGGTGGAGGCATTGCTGCAGGATATTTTTCAGGCAGTGTACCGCCGGCTGATTTTCTTAAAGGAGCACGAATGTTTTTCTACCCCTGGAATGTAGTATTTGGATTTCTTAAGTCGTTCGTGTTCGGATTTATTATTACATCCATTGCCTGTTACAAAGGGTTTTATGCCAGGGGCGGTGCTGAGGGAGTTGGTAAAAGCACAACGGAAGCTACTGTTTTAGGCTGTATTTATATTTTGTTAGCCGATTTTCTGTTAGCGGCATTATTATTATGATTGAAATTAAAAATCTTACCAAAAGCTTTGGCGATATGCTGGTCTGGAAAGATGTAAGTTTCCGGATTGAAAATGGAGATACAATTGCAGTGATAGGCAGGTCTGGTTGTGGTAAGTCTGTATTATTGAAACATATCAATGCACTTTTAACTCCTGATTCAGGAGAGGTGCTAATTGACGGAAACAATATTTTTGATATGGAATATGTGGATCAGCGAAGAATCCGTCAAAAATTTGGCATTCTGTTTCAAGGTTCAGCTCTATTTGATTCGATCAACACCTTTGAGAATATAGCGTTCCCATTGCGCTATTTTTCAAATTTGACGGAAAATGAAATTCACGATAAAGTAATGCGTTCTCTTGAGTACGTGAATCTTGAAGATTCGGCTCAGAAAGAAACTTCCGAGCTCTCTGGCGGGATGAGAAAACGGGTAGGCCTCGCACGTGCAATCATTCTTGAACCCGAATACATAATGTATGATGAACCCACTTCTGGCCTCGACCCTGAAACTGCGAACGAAATTAATGATTTGATTATTTTGATGGCTGAGACCTTTGATATTACATCCATTGTAATCACTCACGATATGCACAGCGTTTTGAGAGTGGCAGACAAAGTGGCTTTTTTACATGATCAAAAATTGGGATGGTTTGGAACACTTGAGGAAATGAAAAAAAGTGATGACAAAGATTTGTTAAACTTCATCACTGCCAGCGAATATTCAATTAAATAACCATACAGAATATGCATTTAAGCAACGAAATAAAGGTAGGAATAACGGTATTGCTTGCAGTTGTGGTAGCAATTATCGGTTTCCGTTTTATGAGAGATATTCCAATTTTCAGGCAAGCTATGCAGATATCCGCAGTTTTTGACAGAGCTGACGGAATCAGTAACGGCAGCCTTGTCTATATAAAAGGTGTACGGGTTGGTTCTGTAAACCGGATTCAGCTAACTGAAGATGCAACTGTCAGAATTCAAATGCGGATTGATTCGGAGATTCCCATTCCTCAAAATTCGACTGCAAATCTTACTTCACTTGGAATTGTTGAAGGAAAATCGATTGTTATTGAGCTTGGTACATCAACAGAATTTATTCAACACGGAGGTGAACTTCAGGGTAACTATACAGAAACGATGATGGAAGTGCTCGGGCAAAAAGGTGAAGAACTTGGTGATGATGTATCCAATACAATCTATGAATTAAATCTTTTTCTGAGACAATTAAACGAAACCCTTGATGATGACACGCGGGCTACACTGGATCAAACGCTTCGCAGTACCATGGAGACAACCGGGCGCATAGCTGCAATTCTTGAAGGGAAGCAGGATGAAATTAATAGCGCAATCGATGCGGGAAGCAGGATGCTTGGCCAGCTCGACACCCTTGCTACAGACAGCCGGCCACGGGTCGACAGCCTTATGGTAACCGTAGAACAAAGTATAAAAGACCTTGAAGAGGTACGCCTGCAACTGGAATCCGCAACAGCTTCACTTAATCAGATTCTTGAAAAAGTAAATAATGGCGAAGGCACCATTGGGCGGCTGCTGAATGATCCTTCTATATATGAAAACCTGGATTCCTTAACCATTGAACTCAATAACCTTGTTAAGGGAATCAATGAGAATCCTGGCAGATATCTTAGGCACATGAGTATAATTGACATATTTTAGAAAATGTAAGCCTCAGCTGTGCGTTAGTGAAATTAGCCGCATTGTTCTTAGTAGCAAGAAATCGTATCTTTTGCGGCTATCATACAAGCTTGTTAAAACAAATATTAAGGAAAATTTGAGGTTTTTTTATGGGCGTAATGGAGAAAATGAGAAACAGTACAGCCTCCATCCTATGGATACTGATTTTCTCGTTCGGAATTTTATGGGTCCTTGCCGATGTTGACTTCTTCAGTGGTATTACTCAGGGGCCAACAAATATGGGTGAGGTAAACGGAGAACCTATTACACTTGAAGAATTTAATAACCGGGTCAGTTTTTATACTGAACAATTCAGCACTCAGACAAACCAGCCGATAACACCGGAAATGCGTGCATTATACGAAAATCAGGCTTGGGAAGACCTGGTTGCTGCCCGGCTTATCCAGCAAAAAATGAACGATATTGGAATTACCGTAACCGATCAGGAATTAATTGATATGGTAACAGGCCCCAATCCCGACCCGTTTATTCGACAGCAATTTGCCGATGCTGATGGCAACATAGACAGAATTGCTCTTCGTGCGGCGATTGATGCCCCCGAAAACAGCCAGGCATGGATTATGATTGAGCAACAACTCCGTGATAACCGCCGGCAGCAAAAGATGAGTAATTTCATTACATCGGGATTGAAAGTCAGCTCTCTTGACATTAGAAATGAATTTGTACGTTCTAACTCTTTTGCCGATATACAATATATACGCTTTCCATTTTCAGAAATAACGGATGATGAAATCAGTGTGAGCGACGATGATCTGCAAGCTTATCACCGAAATAATGCTTCACAATTCCAAAGAAGTGAAACTTACCGGTTCAGATACGTTAGCTGGGATAAAACACCTACTCCGCAGGATACCTTGCGTGCTATTTCTGACGTGGAAGTACTCCGCGAAGCATTTGCAATGGCAGAAAACGATTCGCTCTTTCTGCTTCGGAATCAATCTGCCACATCGTACAGGGGTGGTTTCTTTTCGGCTGATGAAATCAGAGAAGAATATTTGCCGGTTGTTGACCTTGAAGTTGGTGTGGTTTCCGATGTGGTAATGATAAATGGCAATCCTCACATATTCAAAAAAATTGAAGAAAGAGGAAATGAATTCCGATTTGCCGTCTTTTCATATAACGTGGTTGCAGACCCGATTGCAACTATCGACAGGCTTGCGGAACGGGCTGAAGAGTTCGAATTCTATGCATCTTCTGAAGGGTTTGAACGAGAAGCAGAACGCCGTGACCTTGAAATTATGGAAGCTACGGCAACAAAAGACAATCCGTTTATACCAGGGCTTGGCCAAAGTCAGGCTGTTTTAAATATTCTGGATGAGTTACGAACAAACAGAATCTCCAGTCCGATTGAACTGAACGACCGTTTTATCGTGATTCAATTAATCCAGAGAACACCTGAAGGCACAAGGCCACTGAATGAAGTGCGTGCCCAGGTCGAAAATGCTGTGAGGAATCAAAAAAGAAGAGATATCATGTACGACCGCGTCCGCCAGCTCATTACTGATAACGGTGACCTTCAAACTCTTGCAGATCGGTCAGGAAAAGAAATTCAGTTTGCTGATGGAATCCGGCTTGGAGGAACTACAATTCCAGGTGCAGGCAGGGAACTCGAAGTGATTGGCAGAATTTTTGGAATGGAAAACGGTGAACTTTCCGGGCCGATTCGAGGTGAAAACGCTGTATTTATTATCTATGCTGAAGATATCAGCCTTGCGGATCCAGCAGCCATGACATCTTCACAGAGGTCGGAAATCCGGAATCGACTTGAACAGCAGAAATTTTTTACCTTTAATGAGGTATTTCTCGACAGACTGAAAGAGGATGCACGTATTCGAGATAATCGCAGTCGTTTCCTCAGATAAATAACGGTATTAACATCCTCTTAAATTAAAGATTGTACATTAACAGGGTAGGAGATTTCTCTTACCCTTTTTTATTTTAGCAGGATACTAATGTCAGCAACTAACGATAAAATTTGGATGCAGCGGGCACTCAGCCTTGCTGAAAAAGGGATTGGATATACTTCACCAAATCCTATGGTAGGGTGTGTGATTGTGTCGGATGATGGCAACATTATCGGTGAAGGGTATCATGAACGGTTTGGCCACCCTCATGCTGAAGTTAATGCAGTTAATAGTGTTGATGACAAAGACCGTTTGATTAACGCCACGGTATATGTAACTCTTGAGCCGTGTTCTCATTTTGGGAAAACTCCACCCTGTGCCGATATGCTTGCCGCATTACCGGTTAGCCGTATTGTTATTGCAATGGAAGACCCGTCTGATAAAGTGAAAGGCAATGGCATTGTAAAACTTAAGAAGAATGGAAAAAAAGTTGATGTTGGAATCCTGAAGAATGAAGCGGAAAAATTGAATGAAAAGTGGCTTCATTATATTGAATTTGGCAGGCCCTTTATTACATTGAAAATTGCACAGTCTGCTGATGGCTACATAGCAGCACCAAATGGAGATTCAAAATGGATTACCTGCGAAGAATCGCGAGCGCTGGTTCATAAATGGAGAAGTGAAGATGATGCCGTAATGATTGGGCGAAATACGGCCCTTCATGACAACCCATCTTTAACGGTACGCCTGGCGGAGGGACGTCAGCCCAAAAGGGTGGTAATTGACGGGCCTTTTGAACTTCCGCGAAACCTGAACCTTTTTACTGACCAGTTCGAGGAAAAAACCATTATTCTCACCTATAACAGAGAGAAATCGGAGTCTGAAGCAGACCCTATGCTTAAGATGTTTCAAAGCAATTATTTTCGCGGAGAAATTATTATTGTTGATGAGTCAAACGGGCACATCAGGCTTAAACAGGCTATGACAAAGTTGGCTGATTCAGGTATCACCTCGCTTTTGGTTGAAGGTGGCCAGCAGTTGTCAACCGCACTTTTAAGAAAGGGGCTTGTTGACCGATTACAGCTTTTTATTGCTCCAAAACTGCTTGGCGGTGGAAGCAGATCCATATTCGGACTTGGTATTCGGCGTATGGAAGATATTGTACCTTTTAAAAATTACACCTGGCAGCAAATTGGCCGGGATATGCTATTAACTTCAGATTTATAAAATTATGTTTACCGGAATTGTAGAAGAAATCGGAATAGTAGAAGAAGTAAAAGAGATGAAAGGAGGCAGAGAGCTTGCAATCTCTTCCTCTTTTGTTCATGAAGTGCATGTGGATGAGAGCATCGCCGTAAATGGTGTTTGCCTGACGGTGGTGTCTTTTGATGAAAAGAGTTTTCAGGTACAATGCGTGGATGAAACGTTGCGTAAGACAAATCTCGGTACCCTAAAAAAAGGCAGCCCTGTAAACCTTGAACGCTCTTTAACACTCGAAAAAGCCATCGAGGGCCATATTGTACAGGGCCATGTTGATATAACCGGCACTGTTACAAAAATTGATCAGGATGGGGCAGATATCCTCATGACCATCGAATACCCTTCAGAATATGAAAACTATATTGTTGGCCGGGGCAGTGTTGCTGTTGATGGTATCAGCATGACAGTTGCAAGAGACGAGGGAAATAAGTTTGTGCTTGCCGTTATCCCTTATACCTGGGATTATACCAATCTGAAACATAAAAAGATTGGTGATCCCATCAACATCGAATTCGATGTATTCGGAAAATATATCATCAAATACCTGGAGAAACGGGAAGGGAAATAGATGAAATCTTACGGCGACTTTATGCTCTCACAGAGCTCAATTAAAACGCCGTGACTTCCTTTAGGATGCAGAAAGCAGATGCGCTTATTGTCGGCCCCTGGCATTGGTTCATCGTGTATAAATGTAAAACCCTCATTCCGGAGCCTCTTCATTTCAGATTCAATATCGTTTACTTCGAAAGCGATGTGATGAATGCCTTGTCCGCGTTTTTCAATAAAAGTACGTATAACAGATTCCGGTGAAGTGGCTCCTAATAGTTCTACCTTAGAATCGCCGGCCTGAAAGAATGCCGTTTCAACTTTTTGGGTCGCTACGATCTCCCGTTTATAACAGGGGGCATTCAGAATCTCTTCATAGGTTTTAATAGCATCCTCAAGATCTGAGACTGCGATTCCGATATGGTCTATTTGCATAATATGAGGGTGTAATGGGTATTTCCAATCGTGTTGAATCAACGAAAGTATAAGAAATTTTGCATACGAGATTTCGTACAAAAATCGTTTTTTTGGATAGTGTAATCCCAAAATATACTTGGTTCAATTTTAAGCGTTTTCGTGAGTTAGAAAAAGTCATCAGACGAGTTTTTCGAAAAGTGAACCATCCAAAATGGTTGAGATGATTTTGGGGTTACTCGTCTGATGACTATGCTTCTTACTATTGCTGATATGGATTTTATTTTTTTGGAGGATTTATGAAAAAATTATCACTCATATTGGTTCTTTTTTTGCTAATTGGATGCCTTCGGATAGCTGATCCTTATGACCCTGACCGCAACGCGCCAGACAGGCAGGAGCAAAGAGATGAAGGGCCTTCTGAATAGCTAATTTTTAAATAATGAATAATTGAGTTTTAGTGCAACGACGCATTACTTTATCATTCATTAATCGAAAAAGCCAGATAGATTTAAACATGCAGCCTGTTATCAATAAGATTGACCAGTTTGTAACAATCGGAATAATATGGGCTGATGGTATAGATCTAAATAGAGGTCATGATGAACTTGAGCGACGGTTATTGGCCTTACTTAACACCAGAAAGCAACCTTTGACCGATTCTCAATTAACAAAAACGAATATCAATACCCGTCAGATTGGTGTAGCAATCTATTATCCAGCCGGGTGGGATGGCGAGCCCAGGCTGAAGAAAATCAGTGATGAATTTGCTGAATTACTGTCAGAGGTTTCGGAGCATATTCAGGCAACGATTTTATGAGATTTTCTTTCCATACCCATCTGGATTACGTCAGGCTCACAATCCATAATCAATCAAGAGTCCATCGGAGGTTTCGAAGCGGATTTTCGATCATTTCTTCAAAATAAAAGTGCAGATGAATGTCGTTTTGATGCCCTGAAGAAATGCCTTCAACTCTACCATCAAGTACAAGGTTGCCTGTTAATTCTTCTTCTGTGTTTGTGTGAAATGTGATGTGTCCGGAGCCTTCATTCAGCTCACCAAGATGTTTCAGCCCTGATTCATCGCGTTCAGAAATTCTGGTGATGGCAAGATATGTTTGCCCGGTTACGATTTCGGGAACCGGCCCGGCAAGTGATGCGGTGCCTTCGGTCAGAGTTGTGTCGTTAACAGGAAGAATAACCATGCAAAGAGCGAGAACCCTGTGGTCGGGAGTCAAAATCATATTACTGAAACTGGCTGTAAGTCCGTCGTCATGGATTTTATAATACCCGCCACCGAAAATTGTACCGCTAATGGCGCCGTTGATCTCACCCTGAATGGGAATTTCATTACGCCTGCTGTTGAGCATATCAATGATTTCCTTGTCAGATATAGTCGAGATAGGCGGAATAGCACAAAAACCCGGATCTACCATTTCAAATACAAAATCTGGATCAAAAAAATTGATTTCATCATCAGACTGGGCAGCCGCTACATGGAATAAAAACAGGATCAAGATGAAAGATTGGAGAAAGATGATTGGTTTGAACATATAATAATCTAAGTAGGTTAAAAAGTGTTTAACTCAATAAAACCGGAAAAATGATTCTGAAAGCCTGTTAGTGATCAATTCAAATATATTTAAGAGCCTATTATTTATCTCAATTCCACTAAGGTTCAATTAAAGCATGTGGTGAAAAGTACACATTTGTTACAACCAATAATAATGTGTTATGATCGATCAGTTGATCATATCATCAATAAAAAGCTGTTCAAGGGAAAAGCCATTGTGATTATGGGGGACAGGCAGGTTGGAAAAACCACGCATTTAAAAAAAATTACAGCTATTTATCCCGGTAAAGTAATTTTTCTTTGAAGTAATAAATTTACTTCTCAGCAATTATGAACTATCCGACAGCAGATTATCCAGGTCTTTAAGGATTGCCTTTGATGTTGATTTATTGATTTGTTTTTTTATCTGGCCAATATCATTGAAGATTTCTTGTCGCGTTTCCCTGTTAATATCAATTCTGTCAGAATCCGTATCGGCTCCATCGAAGGAGCTAAAAAAAGTATCATCCATTTGCAGGATGTTTAATTCCTGAAGGAGCGCAAATACCTGATTAATTTCACCATAAACAATAGGGTGTTTTTTCAGAAAATCCATCATTTGTAGCGCCTCAATATTCTCCATCCAGAATTCGGTCATACTCATAGCATAATCTCCTGCAATTTCAAGACCGTTCAGGTTGCTTTGTTCATAAACCGCATATCGGATTAATGGAGCCTTGAAGCTAAGGATTTCACTAACATATATATTCTCTAAAAAACCAAGGCGGAATTGGGTTATAGCGTCCCAACGTTTATTCTGAATCACTAAAAGCAGGGCATAACTATATCGTAGAGGGGGATACTGTGAAGCATTTTTCCTGAAAAATTGTTCAGCTTCATTCATATTGCCATTCTTTAGATATAGATCGCCCATCAGCCATCGGATTCCCTGATTATCATCCGGGTTATAGTTCAGCATTTTTTGGCCTGCTTCAATTGCAAGGCCTGTTTTATTTTGTTGATCGTAGGTAATAAGAAGTTCATGATAGAGTCTCAAAAGGGGTTGATTACCTGTAAAACCCCAGGGTATTTCTCCATTAAAGCCTTCGGGAATAATGGATTTGAAATATTGAACTCCTTTATTCAGAATATTTTCGGCCTCACGATAGTCGCCGGCATTCTTTGCAATATCGGCCAGCATGAAATAGGCATCCTCAAATGTAGGGTCTTCTTTAAGGATTCTCTCGAGCTTTTTTTTCGATTTGCTGTATTCATATTCAAGGAAAAAATCGTCAGCCTCCATGTAGAGTTCTTCCAGCTCGGGGTTAGTTTCACCGAGCTCAAATGTTCCCATTTCTTTTTTATCCTGTTTGTAAACTTTGAATTTGGGGAGTAAGTGCATATTTATTTGAGTTCAACAGTTTTTCCGGTTTTTACCGATTCATCACTTGCGAGTACTATTTTGAGGGTGTGCACTACTTCGCGAAGGTGGTCGGATAGGTCAAGATCATCCTGAATTGATTTCAGAAAAAACTCCTGTTCAAGATAGCAAAGCTCATCGTGGCCAGGTTCATTCGGGGTATCTATCATTTCATCATCGTGCGAAAGTTTTCCGGCTTCATCCATCTCGGAATGATGAAGGTGTAGGCGTTTCACTGTTGTATGGCCTCCAATATCTGCAGATGATCCTCGGGGCAGATCAAACGTATTTTTACTTATGCTTATGCTGCCTTTTGGCCCCATTACATCTTTTACAAAATAAGCCTGTTCACTAATCATGGGTCCCCAACCCGATTCATACCATCCCACCGAGCCATCATCAAAACGCACCTGTAGCTGACCATAGTTATACTGATCAGGATCAATTTCATCAGAAAGACGGGCCCCGATAGCACTCACACTGATCGGGTTTGCTTTGGTCATTTGACACATCACATCCACATAGTGAACACCGCAATCAACAATGGGTGACATGGCCTCCATTATACTTTTATGGACTTTCCATTCTTTTCCGGTACTCTGCTGGTTGAGGTTCATTCTCATTACGAGTGGCTTTCCGAGCTCTCCGGCAATTTCGATAAATTTCTTCCAGCCAGGATGATGACGGAGAATATATCCTACTACAACTTTTTTTCCGGCTTTATTGGCAGCATCAACTACTGCATTTGCATCATCTACCGTTTCTGCAATAGGTTTTTCCACAAAAACGTGGCAGCCAGCCTCGAGAGCTTTAATTGAGAATTCTGCATGTGTTCCAGGATAAGTACAAATACATACAGCATCAGGTTTGGTTTCTGAAAGAGCCACTTCAAAATCAGTAAAAACAGGATAATTACCCATTTCCCGGGTTAAGCGATCCAGATTATCCTGGTTTCGATCCACCAGGCCAACTATGTTAAAGTCTTCCAATTTATGATATGCGCGTGCATGGGATGTGCCCATATTGCCGCATCCGACAACAATGATATCAATTTTCTGATTTTGCATGGTGAACTACAATTTATTGTTAGAAGTCTGGGTTACTTTTTTTAAGTATAGCAGGATGATCGTTAACCTGCAAAATAATTGATGACTAGCGTTATTTCGAAAATGGCAGGATTTTTAAATAGTGCATAGCAACTGACAAATTTTTTTACTGAATCATAAAATGCTGTTTGGTTTCTAAAGTGCAAACATCATATCTTTGAAAGTCTTGGGGCTATAGCTCAGCTGGCTAGAGCGTCGCGCTGGCAGCGCGAAGGTCAGGGGTTCGAATCCCCTTAGCTCCACCCAACTACGCTGAAGCTTCGATAGGTATTTTCGGGATAAGTATAGTTTTATGCTCTGCATTTCGGGATAGTAGTTTCTTTTGACATGTCTTTCTTTAATCTTTTTAATTGACGTGTTGTTTGGATAAGAATAAAACGGCAAAATAGATCAGGTTTTTTTTAGTTTAGATCTAAAAGGCCTTATCTTTTGCATTCGGGGCAAGTTCCATACAGCCAGCTCCTTGTGAACTCCGTCAGGGTCGGAAGGCAGCAGCGGTAGCAGGTCGTAGCGGCGTGATATGGGTCGCTTGCCCTATTTTTTTATTTCATGAAGGAATGTATGTTTTCCTAATGTGATTATTTTTGTTCGTCACAAAGATTGTGGTTTAATTATTTAATTAGTGTTATGTCAAAAATGCTCATATTTCAGGCTAATGCCCCCCATGTTGTTTATGAAACAATAGATTGAGAGACTATCATAATGGATCTGAGAACCGGAAATTATTACAGCATTGAGTGGCCCGGAGCATTTATTTGGGAGTATCTTGCTAATGGCGGTAGTATTGCTACAATACTTGAAGCTGACGATAGGCTGGAGAATCATATTAGATTTATTCAGCATTTTGTTGATATTTTACTTCAGGAGAGTTTATTGACAGAAGTATCAGATCAATCCGCTGAACCCGCTAAACTGACTGAGGATCAAAAGTCTGATTTTATTAAACTGGCCGGTGATTTTATAACGCCTCAGGTGAATAAATATACTGACATGCAGGAAATGTTGTTACTTGACCCTATTCACGATGTGGATGAAAAAGGCTGGCCTGAACCGAAAAAAAAGGATGAATAACTACTCATCCGAAAGCCCTTTACCCAATTCATCACAGGAGCTTTTATTAAAGGTTGCTCTATCGGATAAGGAAACTGCCCTTGATTGCTGGACGCAATGGAAAAGTATTAACGATTTTGAGAATGACGTTGATTTAGGGTCATTTCGTCTACTACCCCTGGTTTTTCACAAGCTGCAAACTTTTGACTATTCAGATGAATTGACAGGCAGGCTGAAAGGAATCTACAGGAAATCCTGGTCTAATAATCAACAACTCATCTATAAAGCATCACTTTTAATTGATGAAATCAGACGAGCCGGAATTGAAGTAATGGCCGTTAAGGGTATACCATTAAGTCTTACGGTATACAATAACCTGGCTATCCGTCCTATGTATGATGTTGATATTTTAGTTCCTCTTTCAACGAAGATGGAAGCCATTCAATTTTTGAGAGACAAGGGGTTTGTTCCTGATGATGAAAGAATCCTGGAATTCAGTCTGATTTATGGTAAAGGGATGGGCTTTAAAAATGAGTCGGGTTTTGAAGTCGATTTGCATTGGAGGCCGCTTCTGGATTCCATAATGAACTCCGACCCGGATGATTTCTGGGATAAAGCAAGGCCTATCAAAATCGGAAATACCCGGGCATTAATCATGAGCCCGGAAGATGAACTGCTTTGTACTTTCGTGCATGGACTTCGCAGAAACCCACTCCCACCGATCAGGTGGGTGGCAGATGCTGTATCGATTATTCGAAATAATAAAGATAATTTAGATTGGGACAGGTTTTTGGCTTATTCCGTAAAATATAAAGTGGTGATTCAGGTAAAATCAGGTTTAGGATATATATATCAAACATTTGATCTGCCTGTTCCTGAGGATGTAATCCGAAAATTAAAACGAATCAGTCCGTCTTACTCAGAGAAAGTTATTTATAAACAAGCTCAGTGGTTTGGAGACCATCGCCAGAAATTTACTTTTCCGGAGAGAGTTTTTACTTTCTACGCCCGGTATCTGAGATATTCAACAAATGAAAATATTGTGAAAATTCATTTGAAATTTGCAATGTATTCAATATCAAGGATAAAAAGCAGAATTTATAATGATAATAAAAGTCATAAAACCAAAGAAGTTGGAAAATTACAGTGAATCATAATTCAAATGTAAATTGTCTGACAGGCAAGATTGAGTGAACTTAGATATAATGAACAATAGGCTGCCACTTGTAAGCTGCATTACAATTGTACATAATGGTGAAAAATATATTCGGGAAGCATTGACGAGTATTTTTTCCCAAACATATCCAAATATCGAGGTTATTGTAATAGACGATGGTTCGACGGATAATACAAAGCAAGAGATTGAATCTGTTGGTCAGCCAATTCGCTACTATTATCATGAAAAATCCGGGATTGCACACAGTATGAACAGGGGTGTAAATGAATCGAATGTTCAATTTCTTTCATTTTTAGACTCAGACGACCTTTGGGATCAAACAAAGACTGAAAAACAGGTCGCTTATTTAATGGAGAATCCTGAAATAGAAGCATGCTTTGGGTATGCAGAGGAATTTAAAAGCCCTGATTTAGTACAGACCCAACATGCTGGGTTATCAAAAAAACACGATTCAATACCCGGGTATAGCTCGGGTACGATGCTAATCCGGAAAAGCGGTTTTGAAAGGATTGGAACGTTTGATACCCAATGGAAAAAGGGAATATTCAGTGACTGGTTTTTGCGTGCAAAGGAGAAAAACTTATCCATGTATCTTTTTGAGGAGGTCTTTTTATACCGCAGAATTCATGACAAGAATTACGGTATTACACACAGAGACAGTTATAACGACTATGTGAAGATGTTAAAGGCTTCACTCGACAGGAGAAGGGTTAATAAGTAAATAGGATTTTTATATGAAGATACCGGTACATATGAACATACCTGTACGAAGTGAGGAAGAACAGCTTCATTTTTTCAATCAGTGTTATGATTGTTATCTGAGGGCAAGAGATGTGACGCAAAGCCATCGTTTTTACTATGATGTTGCCGGTACTACTATATGTCTTGAGTTTGCC
>PWLN01000240.1 GCA_003559375.1 Balneolaceae bacterium
TTCCGAAATGTATTTCCAGCCAAAGCAACCTTCCTCTTCTGTATTGATCCGCGTGTACTCAGACGATGATATGCAGATCCAACTGCCTGAACCGGCACATGGCTGCTATCATTCAGATGATGATAAATGGTTTGTGTTTTATCAGATTGTGATGCCCCCGCCTGAATTGCAGCAGAAAGGTGCTTTAATACCGGACCGGTTAACTTTAAGAAGAGTTCTTTGTCATATTTTTTTATTTTAAAAAGCTTTCCCTCAATGTTCTTTGATGCTGCTCTTGACAATTGAGCCCTCTGCAACAGAGCATTTGCTTTCAGTACTTCGCCCAGTTGCTCCCAGGCAGAAGCCATCAGGGCTTCCTGTTCCTTTTTTACAAATTGAGCCCCCAGGCCTGCAGCCATTCGATGCCGGGGATCGCAATTGAGCGTGTTGAACCAGTCCTTTTTTTCAGGTTGAACTTCACTGGCGAGTTTGTGCCTTGAGCCATACATAGGTGGGGTAACATAGGGCATCAGGGGAATATCTATGGCAATATCTTTGATGGGTAGTTCAGATCCATCTTCGCCGGTTACTAAGAAATTCAGTCTGTAAGTTCTGTTTAATTCTGGGAACTCCAGACCTATAACATGTTTACGTTTGAAACTATCAATATCAACAACCCGGGAATTGCCCCTGGCTTCTCCATCTACATACATTTGGTATTCAAGGGCAAGCTTGCATTTTATGGAATGTTGTAATTCTATAGTTACATGCTTTTCCGTCACTTGATTGGCTGGTTCTCCTTCGGGAACTCCAGGTCGAATAATAAGGCTCTCCAGATCTTTATAAACGTTCCGGGTAACTTTCAGATAATAGCCTTCCAGAAAAGCCTTATTGCGGTTCAATACCTTCTTGGCAATATCTTTCTGAAAGGGTTCGGGTTCATTGTTCCCTGACCGGTCATGACCCCAATTGGAATATTTTGTTCCCGGCGACTCCAATGCTCCCTCCATTTTTAAGTAAACCGGATCTCCGTTTTCATCTTGCTTCTTGAAACCCTCGACACCTAGTCCGGGTCTTGAGCAGTCAACATCACGCAATCCCAGATTGGAGAGTGGACGCGGTTCAAGCAAACGAACCAGATGTTCAAAATCTCCACGCAGACCGGTTCGGAATTCCCATTTGAAGTAATACGGAATAACCAGTTTATCAGGTGGCTCTTCATCAAAATTCAGCCCAAGCGCAGCTCTTATACCTACCTCGTATGTGGGCACCACAAAGGCATTATATAATTGCCCCGGCTCTAGCTTTCTCGCACACATGAGCCTGCTGACAAAGTACTCAGGCGAAGACGACCATAACCCTGACAATTCATTGAAAGCGAGATTGTCATTTTGAGCATCCTCCTTATCATTGATCACCTGAACATGAGCCCACCGCCATGCAGTTGAGAAATCGGGAAGGGCAGATTCGCTGGTAATTTTAATTTTTTGGACGACCCGGCCTTTTTCTACAAAACTTTTATCCTCAAACTCTCTTTCATTGGGCTCAGCCAACAATACCACCAGGGTAATCCAGGGATTTAGTTTTACCGTGTCACTGGAGGGCAGCGAAAACCGCCATGGAAAATCAGGGTCAGCAAATTCTATCATCGGGAAATAGTGGGGCTCAAAATCGCCTACTTGATCCTTAGGATCCATACGGATTACTATGCCAGGATCAAACCCCAATACATCGCCGGGGCCGTAAACAGAGATTTCTTTTGAAATAAAATCGATTTTTTCTTCTGTGGTAGACCCTTTTCCCCGGGCCTTGATATTTAGTTTTACATCGATTTTTCCGCGATGTTCCTTTGTTTTGTTAGTGTATGCTGCCAGCCCTGTGCGCATTGAAGGGATAAAGGTATATCGGTTAATCTCTCTCATGGCATTCCTTTTAAATGTTTACAATTGCTTCGTGCATGGGAACAACTCTGAAATTTTCGGAATCCTGCATTTGGGCAAGTTCCATATCGGCTTCAACCCTTGAAAATGTATTCCTATCTATTTGGTCAGCAACAACAAGATTTTGATTGTTAACAATAGTGTATTTTTCATCATCAATAAAAATCATATCGCCGGGAGTTTTATTGCGGAACTTTTGGCTGACACTATTATTTAAGGGGCTCGTATTTACCGCAGCAAAACGCATAAATCTTCTGCTGTACCTGATTTTTACAGCGGCACCATTCATTTTTTTTGCAACAAGGTCAGGTTTTATCAGTATGGTTTCAAATTCATTGGTAACAGATTCCTGTGCAACACCACTTCCATTCTGTTTTCTTGTTCCGGCAAAGTCAAGCGCAGACGAAGGTTTGGTTACCACGCCGGCGTTCATTTTTTCGAAAGAGGGCAGACTCAATTTTTCCTGTGCTGAGAGGTTTTTTATCTGTGCCCTGGCAAAATATTCTTTTACCGGATCATCATCTATTTTGTCCGAATCTATCTCAACAGACTCAATGTCAAAGCGGTCGTGGTCTTTAATGGGAGCATTTCCGTATTTGTCGAGTTTTATGCCGAGGGGTACAACATTTTGCCTTATTTCAATATTTCCTGAAGGATGGACAATAAGTCCATCGCCATCTTTGATTTCCCTTAAAGCTTCCACGATGGTCAGGGAATCCGGGACAATGCAACCCCAGTTGCTATCTTGTTCGAGCGCATGTTCGAGATCATTAAGCGGATCCTGGGGCTCAAGGGCAATGGCTTCTCTGCTGCCCCAAGTCTGATTGAACTTGACTTCCACATCCCATATCCAGATGCTGACGGTAATCTTTCCTCTGGCGTTCCACGGCCTGGGGCCGGAGAGATTCAGAAAAATACCAACACTTGACAGTTTCCGGCTCCTGTATTTCACGAGGAATATTCCTGTAATTCCTACTTCAAAGGAGAAAGGCGAAAAGTATATCAATGCATCAAAACTGAAACGGCCCTCAATGGAAACCCTGCCCAGTTTTGCAATCATTTGCGCACCGGCACCGAACTGGAGGGTATTGGGCGTCAAGGCCTGGTATGATGCACAAGTGATGGTAAACCTGCTGCTGGGGCTGATATCCATAGTAATTCGCCGCAGAGCACCAAAGATATGTACAGGCTCGGGAACCGAAAAAGATGGATGAAAGCCGCCTACTGAGAGCGCAAACTCAGGCTTGCCCTTCCATCGGTACAAAAAGGCAGAGTCGCCGAAAACATTGAAAGAAAGAATCCTGGAATCATTGATACTGCCCTGAAAAGTAATTTCTCCTTTTTCAAGATCAATGATGCCTATTATATCAATATTCAATATGATCAGGGCTTTGTCAGGTTTGGGCAGTCTGGCACGTATTTTCCCCAATAGCGCAATTCGAATCGGTTCGGGAAGTTCGATGAAGATGCCGATATCGGCAGTTATTACGGCAGGCGTACCCCAGGCAAGTTTTATCATGGGTCCGATTACATAGCGGCCTTCTGCCGGAGGAAATACCGTACGCAAATCGCTGATGATTTTATCGGCATTGAGTATTATGGTGTCGGGATTGGGAAAGAGAATGGAGTCGAGTGTTCTACTGCGAATACCTTCCTGTAATGCCTGCGTGTTCATTGTCCGGTTTATGCCAATCAAACCGCCTACCCCCAAAAGAGTAAAACCCATGAATAACTGAATGGCAGGATTGAATGTTACACCCATATTGATTAGGATGGAATACCCCTTGCTGCCGTCAGGCATTCTGGTGGTGATAAGTGCAATGGCGGTGATACCTATTTTTTGCAGTTTCAATGCAAGAATACCGGCATACCTTTGGTTTTCGTGATCAAATGATAAAAGGCCACCCCCCGTTATTACATCGGTATTTATAGAAAATCCTGCTCCTGCCGGGGGCATAAACCCAATAGGTCCAACCTGAATGGGCCCCAAATTGCCATTTGCCTCATCAGGGAAACTAATGGGCAGTAACATGCCCATTCTCGATATACTGGCAGAAACAGGACCAAGTTGGGCGGAAAGTGATGTGCCAAGAATGATGTCAAAACTACTATCCTTTATATCAAAAGCAATGGTTGTTGATTCCAGAACAACAGGCCCCAGTTTTATATGTGAGGGCAGGGTAACAGATGGGGCAGAACTTCCGCGAAAGTAGAAACCATCCAGGTTTGACCAACCTACACCAAGGTTGTTTACAGATTTGACATTAATCCCAGATAGCAGTTTCTGAATAAAACCATCGCCATTGCTGGTGTTGATTACAAAGGTGAGGTCCTTCACCTCAAATTCAACGGTGAATTCTTCTTTGTCGGATGATTTTAATGCCACCAGTTTAAATCCGATTTCATTGAATCCGAGGTGTGAACCATTTTCTGAACCAAAGATGTAAGTCATTGAGCCCGAAGGTTCAGCCCTGACAAGACCAACTTCAATAACACCATTATTAATTGGATTTGATGGGTTCTTAAACAAATCGGTAATTAGTTCAAAATTATGGGGCGCTGTGAACTTAACACACAATTCGGCTTTTGCGGGCTCAATACTTCCCCTGATATTCAGGTTCCAATATTCCGATACTTCTTTTTCTATATCAAGATTGCCGAAAAAATAGGGATACAACGCCAGCCCGGATTGGAGATTATCTTTTTGAGGAATGGGGCATATATTCAGGCACAGTTCCATATAACTGGATGGCCAAACCCCTTTTTGAAAGAGTGGCATACGGATTTCTTCGGCACCATCTTCACGGCCAAAATAATCTCGCAGTGCTTCGCTCTGTTTGTAAATACCGCCGGGGATGAGAAATGCCCGTAGCAAGACCTCTAAACGAGCAAGAACCTTATCTCCCTGAAAGTTATTATCATTCCATTTGTAAACGTCATAAGCAAGACCAAGTTGATCTGTGAATAATTGCGGTATTCTGTCCCAGTGAACAGTTCTTATGGCTGTTTCATCACGTTCTACAATACCTGTTAAGTGCATTACAGCAAAAACCTGGGGATAGAATCTTTCCAAATAGCTGTATAACAAATAGTCAATTGTCCTTTTGAAAAGCTCTTGCGCAATCACTTCCCCCAGGCCGGGGAGAGAGGCCAAGGCGTTTTTGATTTTCGCAACATCAGACTCTATCTGTTTAATTAATGCAATCACCATTTTGAGCAAATCAGAGTAGGCTGTCAGCTTATCCTCTTCATCCTGAAGCCCTGCCAGTTCCATGATTTTGTTTCGGATGGCAGTTGTCTTAGCTCCAAGATCTTTGAGATCAACATCCAAAATCCCATCAAAACTCCATCCCAGTTCATGGATGAATACCTTTAGGTTTTGAGGGCTGTTGAGCCTTTCCAGGGTTAGAAATAGCCTGGCTATTTCTACTGTGGCGATATTTGTGAATGATTCTTTCATGGTGTTGATCTTTTGTCCTTTTTTTTCCCCGATTCAAAATCCCTTCAAATGACTAACTCTGAATTAGACACTATTCCGGCATAAAATATTGGGCTAAATTGTTTAGAACGATATTGTCTTCATCATTCATTGAAAAGTTTCTATCATATTCACTATAATCCAAACGTTCTTGAGACTTTTTAAACATATATATTGCCATTCGGGTGTTGCTAACCACCGAGTTAATAAAGCTATTAAGATGACTTATGGCCAATCTGTATTCTTCATCTAGTAAATCACTTTCTATCCAGCCTGTTACTGTAGTACCATTTGGTTGTGGGAACTGCACTCTAATCAGTAATCCATCAAAATGTTGATTAGTTCCAGGAGCCAAGGTTAGCTGTTGGTTTTGGGTTAAACCATTTACTGCAACCCGCGTCGGAGCACGACCAATTGATCCGTCTATTACACCAGGGTTAAAAAAATCCGCATTTGGAATGGCACCTCTTCCTCTATTAAAATACAAAAAACGCAGTTTTGCCTGTAATGCTGAATTAGCATGTGCATTCCCGCTTAAAATATTAGGACAAGCGTAATATAAAACACCATTATTATCTACAATTGGATGTGGGTGTGATTGGGGATTATTATTTGATGAATAGTTTTCTCTGGTAATGATATTACCTTGATGCATAATATTTTCTTCATTATAAGGAAATTCTTGCACTGCCCAACAAGTACTAATAATATTCCTTTCAGAAAAAGTACAATTAATTACAGAGGGATTGTTACCAAAATGGCATTGACAAGGAAGCATCAAAGGCAATTGATTAGATGGCAATATCATATTTTTAATATTGTCATCATATTCTATATCATCAAGGTTATTAGGCTCAGCATCGCCATTGTAGAATCCTGAATTTGTTTTTCTTAATTCAATGTGTAAGTGCGATGGAGTTTGATTACTAACTGTACTACCAGTTCTACCACAAATTCCTATTTGCTCACCTGACATCACTACACTCTTAGTAATACCGGAATCGTTTAATAGATGATAGTATCTATATAGTGGCACATCATTTCTTGTAATTCTTAGATCAACACGATGACCAAGCTGTTCAGTGGTATGTCGGCTTGTGCGACCTCCTTTTATCGCAAAGCATGGTATGTCGCCATTATCGCCTGAGTAAAGATCTATCCCGCGATGCGGACGAATATTACCGGCCTGATAAGTTCTATGTGGATTGCTACTACTATTCCAAAAACCGTAATAATGTCCATAAGGATTTAGTGTTCCACCAACTTCCTTTGTTACAATATGCATGTTTACGTTTCTAATGGATAACCTGTTTATAAATGTCCTTTCATTGGACCTTGCATTATTGGGAGAGTCTGGAACATTATCCCATACCGGCTGGCACCATACCATGCCAAATAGTATCATATGAAAAGGATGCTCAATGGAATCGAAATGGGGGCCGGGTGGAAAAAACTTAAACTCATCATAATTGTTTTTTATTACTTTATATAGACAGGTCTTTAAGTAATTACCATAGCTGGTCGAGCCAAAAGTGACTTCCCAACCAAAATGTCTGCTCGTTGGATTGTTTTCTGGTGTGTCTATCTGTGCCCAATCAATTAACTGCTCCCAACCATCAATTTGCTGTTCACCATCAGGAAGATTCCATCTGATTTCAAAGTTTGTTGGGGCTATATGGGACCCTGGCCTTATAAACTCATCACGTTCTTCAATAATTGGGAATTCATAAAACCCCAGTTGTATCGCTACTCTGTGGTCATCCATGTACCCTTTAGGAATCATTATATTTAGTGTGCCCAGTTCATCTGTCTCCAGGCAGTTCTCAAAGTCGCGTATAATGTAGGTTATTATATTATCAA
>PWLN01000101.1 GCA_003559375.1 Balneolaceae bacterium
AAGGAACCCATAGTTTAATGCCTCGTTTTTATCCACACCATGAGCATCCCAACCCCAGTGGAAAAGCTGAACAAAACGCACACCCCGTTCCACCAACCGTCTTGCCAAAAGGCAATTATTGGCAAAAGAGGAGTCGCCGGGAGTGGTTCCGTACAACTGATGAATGGATTCCGGTTCTTTCGAAATATCCATCGTTTCAGGTGCTGATATCTGCATCCGGTATGCCATTTCGTATTGGGAGATGCGAGACATGATTTCCGGATCACCAATATCACTGTACTGCTTTTCATTGATGTGGTTGATGGCATCAATGGCCATGCGTCTCATATTTCGGCTTACACCATCTGGATTGGAGAGGTAGAGTACAGGATCTCCTTCAGAACGGCATTGCACACCCTGGTAAACCGATGGAAGAAATCCGCTGCCAAAAACACTTCGGCCAGCGTCGGGCTGGTTGGCACCTGAAAGCAGAACCACAAATCCAGGTAGATTCTGGTTTTCCGAGCCAAGGCCGTAGGTAACCCATGATCCAAAACTTGGAAAACCCGGCCGCGAATGCCCGGTTTGCATGAGAAGCTGGCCCGGTGCGTGATTGAATTCCTCCGTTTGAACTGCTTTGAGGAACGTCACATCATCCACGATTTGTGAAAAGTGTGGCAGTAAATTGGAAACCATTGCACCTGATTCACCGTGTTGCTTGAATACAGCCTGAGGACCAAGCATTTTGGGAACACCTTGAATAAATGCAAACCGCTTACCCTCAAGTAGTGAAGGCGGGCAGTCCTGGCCATGAAGTTTATGGAGTTCGGGTTTATAGTCAAAAAGTTCCAGCTGGGACGGGGCGCCGGCCATGTGGAGGAAGATCACACTTTTTGCTTTTGCAGGAAAATGGGGTGCTCTGGGGAAAAAAGGATTTGCCGACAAGTCGGATACAGACTGAATCATTCCCGTACGGTCGCATCCACCAATGAGGCTGCCCATTGCCATTGCCCCAAGGCCGGTTACACACTTTCTCAGAAAGTGACGCCTTGTAACAAATTCCACGGTTTTTAAATTTGCTTCGTCCTGGATGCTCATATGTTTTGGTTTTTCCGGTTTAAAAGATTATTCCTTCATTACAAAGGAATCAAGGTTCATGATTACACTTGCCGTCATGGCAAGTGAAGCCAGTTGAAGGTTGGGTTGATCATCAGATTCCAAAAATATTCCGGCGTTTTCCGGGTATTGACTGAACTCATCAAAAACAGAGTGATAGTAACTTTTCAATACATCAAGCTCTCCACTTTCAGGATATCGGGCCAAAGTCATAAAATAGCCTTTACTTAAAATTGTATCGAGATCGTCTTCGCCAAGGTTTTGCATTCTTTGTGCAAGAGCAATTGCGGCTTCAACATAAACCGGATCGTTCAGTAAAACAAGTGCCTGTAACGGTGTGTTAGTCCGTATTCGCCTGGATACACACACCTCCCTGCTTGTTCCATCAAAAGTTAACATCGTTGGATAGGGAGCAGTCCGTCTCAGATAAGTGTAAACACCTCTTCTGTAACGGTCTTCACCTTCACTTGTAACCCATGCCATATTGCTGTATGGGTTTCTCCAGACTCCTTCCGGCTGGGGAGGCATAACACTGGGTCCGTATAGCTTGGGAGAAAATAGTCCGCTAACAAACAAAGCCTGATCACGAATCTGTTCGGCTGACAGTCGTACTCTTTGAGCACGAGCCAGAAGGATATTGTCCGGGTCTTTGCGGAGATGTTCAGGAGTAACATGAGAAGACTGTCTGTATGTTGCAGATAATACAATCTCTTTCAGCAGTGATTTCATACTCCAATTATGTTCATTCATAAATCTGAGTGCCAGCCAGTCGAGTAATTCAGGATGGGAGGGTGGTGAGCCCTGGGTTCCGAAATCCTCAACAGTTTCAACAATACCCCGGCCGAAAATCTGGTCCCAAAATCGGTTTACAATCACTCGTGCAGTTAGTGGATTTTCTTCGCTAACCAGCCATTCGGCAAGGCCGAGCCGGTTTTTAGGGGCATCAGCCGGAAATGGAGACAAAGATGCCGGTACACCGGGTTGTACTTCAAAAGTTTGTGCAAGCCAGTTGCCGCCTTCAAAAAAACGGGTAGTTCGGCGTTCATCTTCCGGAAGTTCTCTCATTATTGGCGTTGTTACAGGCCTGATTGTTCTCTTTTCTTCTTCCGTTTTTGCTATGAGGTTATTTGTGTCTATCACGGAATTTTCTGAAAAAGAAACATTAACAGAAAGTACACGACTTTGAAGCTGATGCAGGCTGTCAATTCTTGCTGATAAGGATTCAAGCTGCTTTAATTGCTCGTTGGTGTATTCAGATAATAAAGGTGTTTCATCATCTCTGTCAGCATCTTCCGTATTGTTGAAAAAGGCAAAGAATTGGTAGTACTCTTTATGACGGAAAGGATCATAAGTATGGCTGTGACATTGAACACATGCCATGGTAGTGCCCTGCCATACTTCCCAGGTAGTGTTGACCCGGTCGATAACCGCTGCGATCCGGAATTCCTCATCATCCGTACCACCTTCCGTGTTAGTCATTGTATTTCGATGGAATGCCGTTGCAATCAGTGTCTCGTTGTCCGGTTCGGGCAAAAGATCCCCAGCAAGCTGTTCGATTGTAAAACGGTCAAAAGGGAGATCACGGTTAAAGGCATTAATAACCCAGTCGCGGTAACGCCAGATAGAGCGGTGAGGGTCTTTTTCATATCCTTTGGTATCGGCATACCGGGCTAAATCGAGCCACATTGATGCCCATCGTTCACCAAAATGAGGTGATTCGAGAAGTTGATCAACGTGATTTTCGTATGCACTATCAGAAGGATCAGCACAAAACGAGTATACTTCTTCTGGCGATGGGGGAAGGCCAATAAGATCCAGGCCGATGCGTCTGAGTAAAGTACCGCATTCGGCCTTGTTTGATGGAGTGAACTTTTCTGATTCAAGGCGTGCAAGAATAAAATGGTCAATTCCATTTTTTGGCCAATTTTTATTTCGAATACCAGGCAGTTCTATGGGTTTTGGTGGAATATAGGCCCAGTGAATGTCCCAGTTTGCACCCTGTTCAATCCAGAGGCGTATTTTCCGGATATCATCATCGCTGAGAGGTTCTGATTCAAGTGGCATACGCATTTCCGGGTCATGATGTGTGAGGCGGTTCATCAGTTCGCTTGCGTCAGGATTTCCGGGAACGAGTGCCGGTTTACCTGAGTCGGTTTGTTGAAGAGCTTCTTCCGGGAAGAGCATACTAAAGCCTCCGGCTTGCCTTACACCACCATGACAAGCCAGGCACTGTGCGTTCAGGATGGGGCGTATTTCCGTGTTAAAATCTACAGTATCCTCTTTCTGGCTAATACAACCGTGCCATAGGCCCATAGTGAATAGGAGGGTAAGTATGATAATTGCGGTACCTGTATTTCCTGCTTTCAGGATAAACCTATGCATAAACAAATGTTTGAAGGGTAGTCTTTTATGGGATTGCCGTTCAATCGAAACACTGAATTGCTGTTTAAATTAACGGAAATTCAGGAAGTTTTAAAAAACGGAATTATCAGTAAATTTCACATAAAATTAACTCAGATATTCACAAAAATACCCATATATTTAAGGCTGTCCATTTTCCGAAACTATGAATCAACAAAGTGGAGCCGGAATTGGAATTTCACATCATATTATTTCACCGTGATAGGTGAATTATGCAGTAAATCATTTTTTTATGAACCGGAATATCAGAAATATCGCCATTATAGCACACGTAGATCACGGGAAGACAACACTTGTAGATCAAATGCTGCGCCAGAGCGGAACATTCAGAGAGAATCAGCAAATTGCCGAACGGATAATGGATTCAGGCGACCTGGAAAAAGAAAAGGGAATTACTATTAGTTCGAAAAATACTGCAGTACACTGGAAAGATACCAAAATCAATATTGTGGATACTCCAGGACATGCTGACTTTGGCGGTGAAGTGGAACGTATATTGAAGATGGTAAACGGAGTAATCCTGTTGGTGGATGCCGCTGAAGGTCCGCTGCCTCAGACCAAGTTTGTACTTCGGAAATCACTGGCGCTTGGTTATCGCCCCATTGTTTTGATCAATAAAATAGACCGTAAAGATGCCAGGCCAGATGATGTGCTAAACATGGTGTTTGATTTGTTTGTTTCTCTCGATGCCAATGATGAGCAGCTCGATTTTCCTGTACTTTATTCAATAGGTATTGCAGGCATTGCAAAAGAAAATCTTGAAGATGATGACGTAGATTTGTCACCACTTTTTGACAAAATTATTGATCACATACCTATACCAGAGCAAATTCCTGATGCCCCATTCAAAATGCTTGTAAGTAATGTAGATTGGAATGACTATGTGGGCCGTATTGCAATAGGGAGAGTGGAACAGGGCACCATTAAAACAAACCAGGAAATATTATTACTCGACCGCAATGCAAAACTGAAAGAAAAAGCCAAGGCTACCAAACTGTTTACATTCAATGGCCTGGTACGTGAGCCGGTTGAGGCCGCATACGCAGGCGACATTTTTGCACTTGCAGGCTATTCTGATGTTGAAATCGGAGATACGCTAACACACGTTAGCGATCCTGTTCCCATTGAATACTACGACATCGATCAGCCTACGATGGCAATGTACTTTCGTGTTAATAACTCCCCGTTTGCCGGAAAAGAAGGAGATTTTGTGACTTCAAACATGATTAAAGACCGGCTGCTGAAAGAGATAAGAACTAATGTATCCATTCAGGTTGAACAAACCGAAAACCCCGACATATTCAGGGTGGCAGGCAGGGGAGAGCTACAGCTTGCCATACTTACCGAAACCATGAGAAGGGAAGGGTATGAATTTGCTGTTTCCAGGCCTGAAGTAATTTTCCGGGAAATAGACGGTGAGCTGTATGAACCTTTTGAAGAAGTTATTGTAGATGTAAGTTCCGATTATAGCAACCGTGTTATCGACAACCTTCAGAAGAGGAAAGGTATCATGACATCCATGGTTCAGGAAGGAGAAAATAACCGGATTGAATTCATTGTACCTTCAAGGGGGCTGATCGGTTTTCGGGGTGAGATGCTCACAGAAACACGCGGCACAGGTATTATGCATCAGCAGTTTTCTGAATACGCTCCATTTGCTGGTGATATTCCGGGACGTACACGCGGAGCACTTATCTCTCTTGAACAGGGTGATGTAACCTCTTATGCTTTAGAGGGATTACAGGATCGGGGCCAGTTTATTGTAGAACCCGGAAATCCCGTTTATATGGGGCAGGTTGTTGGTATCAATAACCGTTCTGATGATCTGGTAGTGAATGTCGTTAATAAGAAAAACCTAACAAACCACCGTGCCACACAATCGGCAGATGCGGTAAAAATATCACAGGCAAAAAAAATGAGCCTGGAGCAGTGCATTGAATTTATTGACAGAGATGAATTACTTGAAGTTACACCGGTGAGCCTGAGGATCAGGAAATTATACCTTGACCATAATGACAGAAAACGAGCCGAGAAAAAGAAAGAGTTGGTATGAAAACTCAATAACTTTGGCCAGAGGAATTGAAGACCAATAATTTCTGTTCATCTGTACATGAAAAAATTCAACAGTCACAGAGTTTTCAAAAGAAATAACATTGAGCCCGGCGGTAAAGGAGAGTATGTTCTGTACTGGATGCAGATAAACCGGCGATTCCATTACAATTTTGCACTTGAATATGCTGTTGGCTGGGCAAATAAACTGAATCAGCCTCTGCTGATACTTGAAGCCTTTTCATGTGATTATCCCTGGGCTACTGCACGCACCCATACATTCATGATTCAGGGAATGAAAGAGCACTGCAATTATGCTCTTGAGCAAAAACTAAACTATATATCATTCGTTGAACAAGAGGCAGGGCAGTATGACTATTTGCTAAAAAAGTTATCCGAAAATGCCTCTGTATTAATTACTGATGAATATCCGGTATTTATCATGAGAAAAAGGAATGAGAGATATCCTAAAGAATTAAATCTACCCTACTACACCATAGACAGTAATGGCCTTATTCCACTTGGACTTACACAAAAAGACCCGTACAGCGCCTATCTGTTCAGGAAAATAATGCAGAAAAATTTTATCGATGCGTATACGAATCCGCCAAAAAAAAATCCACTTGTTGATCTGAGAAACAGAGATAAAATACAGGTGCCAAATACCATATTCGAGAATCTGCCTGACGGGAATAAGGCGTTATATGATATTGAAGATTTTGTTTCCGGTTTGAAAATTAATCAGGAAGTAAAACCGCTTGAATGGCATGGTGGCCGTACCGCGGCTCACGGAATGCTCGGGCAATTTATAAAAAACAGAATGCTTGAGTATGGGGATAAAAGGAATGATCCGGATGAACGCAAAACAAGTAATCTGAGTCCATGGCTCCATTTCGGTAAAATCTCATCATACGAAATCGTAAATGCGGTATTGGACTATCAGCCTCTGGAGTGGGATCTTGATAAAATTACATATAACAATGGTTCTTCAGGGGGGTTTTTTAATGGGAATTCCAATATAGATGGTTTTTTAGACGAACTTATAACCTGGCGAGAAGTTGGGTTCCATTTTGCATATCACCGTTCAGATTATGACAAGTTTGAGAGTCTGCCCAACTGGGCTCTGGAAACACTGAATGAGCACCGTAATGATCCGAGAAATTGGAATTATACATACGAAGAACTCGAAAACTCCCAGACACATGATGAAATATGGAATGCTTCACAAAGGCAACTTAAAAAAGAAGGAATCATTCATAACTATTTGCGAATGATATGGGGAAAAAAAGTAATAGAGTGGACACCAGATCCGGAAACGGCGCTTCAGAACCTGATCGATTTAAATAACACATACGCCATTGACGGCCGTGATCCAAACAGTTACTCTGGAATATTCTGGTGCTTTGGAAGGTTCGATCGCGCCTGGCAGGAAAGACCAGTTACAGGGAAACTTCGGTATATGAGCAGCGAAAACACTCGCAAGAAAGTGAAATTACGAGAGTATTTGCGGACCTATTCGCAATGATACAGGTTTGAATATTTAGAAAATATCGACAAAATAGACGATAAAGTAAAAATATCGAATAAAATACCGATAAATTGAAAATATCGAATAAAAAGACGATATTAAGTTATGAAAGCTACCATAACAGGCGATATCGTAAAATCAAGAGCTGTAAAACAGCCGGAAATTTGGTTAGAGCCATTGAAACAATTATTCTATCAAATCGGGGATTCCCCTGAGCACTGGGAAATATACAGGGGAGACAGTTTTCAAATCGATGTGCCCGTAAAAGATGCATTGCGAATAGCGATACTAATTAAATCAATCATCAGGAAACAAAAAAAGTTTCAACTGGATGTGCGGCTTGCAATTGGAATCAGTGATGAACCCACCATAGCAAACAGAGTCAGTGAAGCCAGTGATATGGCGTTTGTCTATTCAGGCCAATTATTAGATGAATTAAAAGAAAAAAAAGTTCATCTCGGAATAAAAACAATTTGGCCGGGTCTTGATAAAGAGTTAAATATGATGTTTAAACTTGCCCTTGTGATCATGAACTCCTGGACAAATAATACGGCTGAGGCCGCAGAGCTATTGTTTAGAGTGCCGGGAATTACTCAGGTAAAAATTGCCGGAAAGCTTGGTATTTCACAATCATCAGTAAACGACAGAATAAAGAGAGGGTCAGTTTATGAAATTATTGAGTTAGAAAAATATTACAGAGAACGGCTTAACAACAAAATTAACCAACAAGAGAGATGCCAACCATGATACTTGTAAAACTAATTTTAGCTCACCTAATCGGAGACTTTATTATTCAATCGGAAAAATGGATTGCCGATAAAGAAGCAAAAAGATGGGCTTCCCCATTTTTGTATATACATTCGCTCATACATTTTCTATTAATACTGCTGATACTCTGGGATATAAAGTATTGGCCAGTGGCACTTATTATCGCTGTTTCCCATTTTTTTATTGATGGATTGAAACTCAGTTTTCAAACAGAAAAGTCCAGAAGTTTTTGGTTTGGTGCCGATCAGACAGCCCACCTGATGGTAATAATCGCAATCTGGAGCATCTTCTGGAATGAAATTTATCTGTATCCACTCTCAAATGAGTTTTGGGTTGTACTCACAGCTTTATTATTTCTTTCTTATCCGGCTTCATATATCGTTATGTATTCCATGGGTAGATGGACATCAGTTTTAACTCATGAAAATGAAGGATCACTTGAAGGAGCCGGAAAGTATATTGGTATTCTTGAGAGGATGTTCGTTTATATCGCAATAATTGCAGGTCAACTACAGATCATTGGGTTTTTGTTGGCAGCCAAATCGGTATTTCGGTATGGTGACCTGACCCGTTCCAAAGACAGAAAACTGACCGAGTATATTTTAATTGGCACTTTACTAAGCTTTTTGATTGCAATGATAACTGGTTTTATATCTGTCCAGTTGCTTAAATAACTATGCACGTTACAGCTCAGAGATGATTCCTGTCACAAACCTGGAAAAATCATCTTTACGGCTTTCTGCAGCATCTTTCACTTCGGAATGATCAAGCTTGCTGCCTGAAATACCTGCTGCCATGTTTGTTATTAATGAAATAGCAGCACACTGGATTCCAAGCCGGCTTGCTTCAATGAGTTCCGGGGCTGTGCTCATGCCTACAACGTCGGCGCCCATTACCCGAAATGCGCAAATCTCTGCCTTGGTCTCATAATTAGGCCCTTTAACATAAATATAACAGCCGCGCTGCACTTCAAGCTGCATCTTTGCTGCAATTTTTTTCACTTTCCCGGCAGTTTCATAAAGACTGTATCGGAATTTTTGAGAGGGAAAGGCAGAGACAGAATGAAACGGGCGAATGATATCCTCAATTACCATTAAATCACCGACCTCAAAGTTCATGTTGATAGCCCCTGCAGCATTCGATATAATCAGTTTCTTAGTATTAAATGCTGAGGCGATGTGCACGGGTAATACCGTTCTGAGAAATGGATATCCTTCATAATTGTGGAATCTACCCGAAAATGCAATAACCGGTTTTTTCGCAACAAATCCATAAACTAATAGACCGGAGTGTCCGTCAACTGAAGAATTTGGGAAAGTTGGAATTTCACTATATGGAACAGTTAATGCCTGGTCAATGTCATTGATAAAATCACCCAATCCGGATCCTAAAATTACGACGCTATCCACGGTTTCAGGGAATCCCTTTTGCAGCAGAAAATTTTTGCACAGGGTAATATGTTTCGGGATATTCATCCAGCAACGGGTTTTATTGTATAACCTTCCCTTTCAGAATAATCTGAAAGTATAAACATAGGATGATCTGTTTCATGATATGCCATAATAGTATATTTGTTTTGATAAGCCATCAATTTAAGATCATCCCTAATAGCTTTACTTTTTTGCGGATCAAAATCAAATTTGGCAATAAAATTCCGGTTAATCGCAATTTTTCTTCCAATTACATCTCCAGCCATCATATACTTTTGCCGGCCATTATCAAAAAAAAGTACCTGGTGGTGTTCAGAATGGCCTCCAGATTTCTTTACCCGTACGTTTGGAATCGGTTCTGATTCATCATTGAGGAAATTCAGATTTGCTTTTGAATCTATAAAATGATAAAAGTCAGCAGCATCTTCACCCTCTTTTTCTATTATACTGGACAATTGTTTCCAGCCATTTTCTGAAACATATATCTCTGCAGATGGGAATGTGAGTTCCCAGTAACCGTTTTCCCTGTGTGCAATACCGGCAAAGTGATCGAGATGAAGATGGCTGATAAAGATATCCGTAACTTCGTATTCGGATATAGATTGTTCCTGTAAGTTGCTGATCAATCTATTTATTGATGTGCCATCTCCTAACAAATCACCGAGGCCTGCGTCAAAAAGAATATTGCGTGCCCCGTTTTTAATAAGAAATGGATTAATTGATAATTTCAGAGAACCCTTATGCGGTTGAGAGTTTCGTTCAATTTTGTTGAACTTATAATCTACACCAACTGAAAAAGTGCCTTCATATAGCGCTGCGGCTGTAACCTTACTATTTTTCATTTGTTGAAAGAGAAGTGCTGCTTTTACCTTTTATTCATTTCAAATTTCTCATAAGCGTCTATAATGTCGCGTACCAATTTATGGCGAACCACATCTTTCTGATCAAGATAAACAAATGAAATACCCTCAATATTTTGGAGAATTTTTTGAATAGAGATTAAGCCTGATTGTGTTTTTTGAGGCAAATCGGTTTGGGTAATGTCACCGGTAATGATTGCACGGCTGTTAAACCCTATCCTGGTCAAAAACATTTTCATTTGAATGTTAGTGGCATTTTGAGCTTCATCCAGAATAACAAAGGCATTATTAAGGGTTCGGCCTCTCATGTAAGCCAGTGGAGCAATTTCAATGATATTTTTTGCAAGTTGAAATTCGAGTTTGTCAAATTCTATCATTTCTTCCAGTGCATCGTAGAGTGGCCTGAGATACGGATCAATTTTTTCTTTGAGGTCTCCAGGGAGAAATCCAAGATTTTCACCGGCTTCCACAGCAGGGCGTGCCAATATTATTTTTTTAACCCTTCGTTCTTTTAGGGCTTTTACGGCAAGGGCAACTGATGTATATGTTTTACCTGTGCCTGCCGGACCAATTGCAAACAGGATATCGTTTTTTACGGATGCCCTTACGATATTTCTTTGCCCTGGTGTTTTTGCATAAATGGCTTCACCAGTATGTGTGTGAAGGATGATTTCACCGGTGTCATTATCGAGATCGATATGAGTACTTTTTTTCTGTCCTGTTTTTTGAGGTTCAACTCTGTTAGCCAGAGCCAACATGGTACGGATATCACTTGAATGAATTAGAGCTTTTCTTTTAATAATGCGTATCATTTCATTGAAAACATCCTTAAGAGCATCTACTTCTTCATGTGGTCCTGAAATTTTAATTTGATTGCCTCTGGCCGTAATTTTTACAGATGGGAATGCCCTTTCGAGTTGCAGCAGATGTTCATCGCCTGTTCCAAGTAAAGTAATTGGATCAATTTTCTCAATTGTAATGGTCTCGTTTGCCTGGTATTCTACTTTTTCGATAGTCGTAAATAGTTTAATAAATGCCTGTTTAGTAAAAAATCTTATATATCTTAAACATTTTTTTCTTTACCTGCATTTGCTTTTCTTGATAAATCATGAATACGGTGGCCGATGTTATCTGATTTGAAAATGCTGCTGCCTGCAACCAGAACATCTGTACCATGACGCACAATATTTTGGATATTATCTGGCCCTACGCCTCCGTCAATCTGAATTAAAAAATGAGCCTGTAGTTCTGATCTCAACAGAACAAGTTCCTGAATTTTTTTATAACTCGATTGAATAAATGTTTGTCCCCCCCAACCAGGGTTAACGCTCATAATGAGGACAAGGTCTGCCTCAGGTAGTACAGGTTTTAGCAGTTCAACCGGTGTGGCAGGGTTTATCACTACACCGGTCATACAACCATGAAATCTTATATTTTGAAGAGTCTGATGTAAGTGGATACAGGTTTCATAATGCACGGATATCAGATCTGCACCGGCATCTGCAAAATTTTCGATAAAAAGATCAGGCTTTTCAATCATAAGGTGTACATCAAGAAAAGCACCCGGAGCAATTTGCCGTACACTCTTCACAATTCCCGGCCCAAAGCTGATATTTGGAACAAAATGACCGTCCATAATGTCACAATGTATCCAATTTGATCCTGCATCCAAACACTCGTTAATTTGTTCACCCAGCCGGGAAAAATCGGCAGCAAGTATAGATGGTGCTAAAACAGGGATATCAAAATTCATGTTCATTGTTATTTGGAAGTTCAGGGGTATCCTGATTATCCGGAAAATTATTGGAATCATCAATAATAGCACCCTCTTCCATTTCTTCCCGGGCATCAAATCTTTCTGCTACAATGAGAAGAAGTTCCTCCCCTTCAGTGAGTTCATTAACTTCCGGTGCAAATGAGATGATGGTATTGGGTGTATGCTCGCGGCTTGGCTGGAAACGAATTTCACCAACACGAAGACCGGCCCGTAAGATTGCCTGTTGTGCCTCCGAGAGTCTCATTCCTTTCACATCCGGTACGGAAACGACACGTGTACCCAGCCCGTCACTAATTGCCAGATTAACAACCGTACCTCTTGCAACTGTATCGCCATGAGCGACAGATTGCCTGAGCACAGTATTTCTGAAGCGTGAAGATTCATAGCTGATAGAACCTATTGTAAGGCCATGATTTTCAAGCTGTATTTCTGCATTTCTCAATGACATTGCCACCAAATTGGGAACTACAGTAACTGGAGTAGTGTCGGTGTTAACCGTTAGATATACTTTACGGTTGGGTTTAACTATTTGCCGGGGAGCTGGCGATTGGTCGATAATATAATTGGCAGGATATGCTGAATGTGTACGCCGGTCTAAGACTTCATGACGAAGGCCATAACGTTCGAGAAGATTTTCAGCTTCTTCTAAGGATAATTTGGTAACATCTGGCACGGTAACGCCTTTATTATAGTTTGTATAATATGGCATAATTACCTGATCCATTAGGATTACAAAAGCCAGGCCAAATACAAGGAAACCGGCAATGATTGAATAAAGCTTTCTGCTTAAAAATATCTTTTTAAGATTATTCATATTCTTTAGAAACGGTATCTGATTACCAATTGTTGACCGGGAATTGGAGTTGTACTGGTACTAATGCGGTTGTGTTTCCGGCTAGATACAAAAAAAGCGTCCATAGCAGCAAAAAAGTGATTCGCGATAAGCAAGGAAATGAAATTATTACTCCAGCGAAAATCCTGGTTGAATTGATTCGCCATTTTGACGCCTGTAAAAAAATTAAAGCTTGCATGGGCACCGTTTCTGTCTATCAGAAAACGGCCGGTGTTTCCAATATTATCATGAAAATCAAAATAATCTCTCCAGCCGGCCTGAAACTGATAATATTTAGCAATGAGTTCATAGTATTGCTGTGATCCGAATGTGGGAAGAGTATGTGAGAAATTTGAGGCACCCAAATCATCGGTAGTGAAATAGGGGGTATTCGATTCTACTCTTCGCAAAATGTCGATATCAATTTGGCTCCATTCGATATTTGTTCTGAAGCTTGGGGTGATTCCGGAAACCATATCTCTTAATTCTCTTATATATGGATTTTCTATTCCATGCACATCATGATAATCGACAAGCCATTGGGAATACTGAACTACACTCCAATTGGTGTTAGCGAACCTTTCATATTCTCTCTCTCCGAATCTTCCCCTGTTTCTATATTCAACAGCAAAATAAATTGATGTGATTTCAATAGCAAAAAACAGCCCAGCCCGCCACCAGCTTTCATTCATGATTTGGCCTGTACCTGGAATAACCATGGAACTGAGTAATGTGACAGCAGGAGACCTTGGTTCCATCAGGACTTGCTCAGCCGAATTTCCAATCTGATATGGCACATTACGCAGCAGCACAGGTGTAACAATATGTAGATCTATATTATCGCGTTTATCCGATTCAGAGAAAACTATACTGGAAATCGAGTTCACAAGATTTTCCTGAGAATGTGATAATACCGGAAGGAATACAAAGGCACTTAAGAACAAAACGAACTTCATAGCATATCAAAGTCAAAAGTCAAACCGAAGTAAAATAATAATTCCCTTCCATATGGCATGGAATCAGTACCTGAACTGCTGATAAACTGGGGAGGAAATGTAACGTTAAACCGGCTGATACCATATGAAGCATTTATAAAAAATTTCATTGGAAAAAGATACGAACTATTCAGGGAAAACCTTAATTCCGTACCAATTCCATTTTTCAAATTATTGCCGGTATTTAACGGCCCACCCCAGCCATTACCGGTTTCAAAGTAGAAGTGTGCATAAAGCTTATCAAATGTATAATGTCTTATTTGATGATTAATCTGTGTGAAGATTGGATGTAGTAATGAGGTTCGTACAAAGAATGTACGCTGTCCTCCTATGGAAAAATAAGGATATGATCGCAATCCGCTCATTCCTCCCGTGTAATCCTGATAGAAAAAATCTTCAGGGTTGTTCAGATAGCTGAAAAATCGTGAGGTTATCATTGCATTCATTTGCTGAGTCAGAGAAAATCCAAACCGTGTTCGAATTTCTACAGAGTGGTTTAGGTCTTGTGTATATACGGGTGAAAGAATACCTTCATTCACCTCAAACTCTCTCAAAAGCCGGCCGGGTTCAAATCGGTAACTCAGGCTTCCCCTGAAGCCTTTGGGAGCAATATCAGCATGTATGTAAGGGGTGGTAGCATCAAAGTAATAAGCTGCTGAGTAACGTGAACCTCTGAAATATCGGGAAGTACTTCCTGGAATGAATTCCCTGAATTCCTGAGAAAAAAATCCTTCGGTATTCACGCTGTATGGCGAATAAGCTGCACCAAGCTCAAACAGGCTCCATCGATTCAGTTTACTTCTTAAAAATATATTGGCTTCCCATAACTGATACCGGATATCGATACTTCGGTTTACAGGCAGGCAGGATGTACAGGGGAATTCTTCGATAACAATTCCATCCCTTACATTTCGTGTCAAATTATACAGTTCAACACTTACAGTAGGAGACCAGCTTCGCCTGATAAATGGAAGTCCACTGTACTCGACAATAAAAAATAGATCCCTGTCAAGTTTATTCAGCCGCGAAGGAGAAAGAAAATCAGTGAGCCCATCAATAGGAACTGAACCAAAGCCAATAAGGGCGCCGCCAAAGATGGAAAAGCGTTCGGTAACATCCCGTGTTGAAAAATATGCTCCTGTTTTAAAATCACGCCAAAGACTATTTCCAAGATCGCCAATCCTTGCATGTGTCAGCAATCGTGAGTTACTTCCATCCGGTTTTGTGTAGTTGTCGAATCGTATAACCGGGAAAATACTTAATCCGGTTGAGGTTTCTCTGTATGGATACCAATCCCTGAATGGCTCACTTTCAGAAATACCAGGATGATACACGGATACCCCGGCAATCCAATCATCATCATCAGAAGCTAAAGGTTCAATCTCAATGTAATCGGGATTTGTGAAATTATAAGGCTGATCTTTTTCAGTAATAAATTTTTCAATAATTGGACCTTTAACCTGTATCGGATTATCGGGTAAAGGCATTCTACTGATCTTGTAACCGTCATAAAAATATTCAGATAGATAGAGTTGGCCGTTTTTCACGTTTGGCATGAATGCACCACCTATCACATTAGTTAACCTGTATACTGTCTTATTTTCTAACTCTTTCCTGTAGATGTTAAATATTCCGGTTGCATCGGATGAGAAATATAGAATAGCTGTGTCAGGGTCTATCCATGGGTCACGAAAATCTATAGTTTCATCATATAGAACAGCATATACCTTGCTCTTATCAAAATCGTAACGCAAAATATTGCGGTTTCCGGATGAAGCACTTGCAAAATAGACCTGATTCTGTTCTGATGACCAAACTGGGGTATAAATAGTTTCGCCATTGTTAAAATCTGTGAGTACGGAGATAGATGAATCATCAGTATTAATCAGTACAAGATTCTGTGTGCCATCTGTTAATTTTACTGCTGCAATCAGATTTTTTTCAGGATGCCATGCGGGATCCTGAATCCTTTTGCTGTTGGTTAGCTTTTTGCGTGTTTCACTTTGGATATCATAGATATAGATATCCTGGTACATTTCTCCATATCGGTTTTTATCAGCTCTGCTGTATGCAATCCTGTTCCCCTCGGGTGAGAATGAAAACCGATTACTCACAAATTCTATAGACGGGTTCGACTCGAGCCCATGGCTTAATTGATAATGCTGAATGTTGTCTAAAGTGTGATACCCGCCTGATTCGTCTACCACGATTTCTTTCCCGTTTTTATGAATTATCAAAGATGTACGTGAAATATCTCTATTCCGGTTTGAGAGATATGAAAATATGGTGCTATCTTGATTAAACTGTGGGTAAAAGTTCATAAATCCCTGATGAATAATAATTTGAGTTTCCTGAGTTCCAATTTCTTCAGCAATTTTCTTATAACTATACCTTCTCGATTCTATCCAATCTTCAAAAAGCTCTTCAGCATGGAATCCGGTGGCCTTATATATAGCCTGGTTAAAATTATTTCTACCTGATCTTGCAGATGATGAGGATATATCGGCAATTATTTGTTCTCCAAAACGATAAACCAGGTATCGAATAAAATCATATCCCTGGTTATAGACAAGCTCTCTTTCAAGGCTGTTTTTTGATTCAAATGTACCCATTTGGGTCAGATTTAGATAACTGCCTGACAATATCCGGGTTCTGAGTATCATGTCCCGGTGGGTGTCCCAATCATCGTATGAAAAACCCTTTACCTGGTACTGAGCAGTTCCTTCCGCAAACCATGCCGGTATGTTTACAGAAGAAAATGGCATTGTAATGATTCCATTTGGGAAACCGTATAGTACATCCGGCCGCCTTACGTCTTCATAGTTAAGCCACTGTATATACACAGCAGGAATGAGCTGAGAGCGGCTCATTGAGGCTCCAAGCTGTACGATATGGATAAATTCATGAGTTATTACATTTCTTAGCCAGGGGTGAGTTCCCCGCAGGGGTGTATCGAGAGCAGGAATCCAGATTTCAATTTTATCATCATAGAAAAAAGCGACACCGTTTGAAAAATCATCTCTGTCGCGAAGAATTATGCTAACTTTTTTTCGTGGTTTATGTCCATAGAATGTGGTAACCGGTTCATAGATCTCTTCGGCAATATCTGAAACTACCTGAGCGGTTCTGCTGTTCCCCTGTTGGAAGTGTACCAGGAAGTGGTCACTTTCAAGTGTAAACCAGGGAAGATGATTATGTGGATAATCCAGATCGGACGGTGAAACCTGAGCCCATACATTTATCTGATAAAAAGCGTTTAAAACCAATATCAAAGGTACAACACGGAGTATATTTACCTTTACAATATTCACCTACTTTACGATCGCAATTTTTACAATTTTTCTTTCTGTTCTCGAGTTGGCTTGCGCTTCAATCAAAGCGTAATAACCGCCACTGGCCCAGGTTGATGTATCTAATCGAATCTCTTCCGGCAGGCCGCCACGACTCTGCATTGACTGATCATAAATAATCCTTCCGCTTATAGTAGTTATTCGAATCCGAATATCAGCCGGTGAATCAGTTTCAAACCTTATATACGTTTCATTACCCGCAGGATTAGGCCAATTATACGTTTCATCTGTGTTTAACAGAGTAAATGAAGGGAGTTCTGGAACGCCAGTTAATACGTCTGCACTAATTTTATTATTAGTCTGGTTGCCATAACGGGATTTCCAGGCTGTGCCTGTACTATTTGGAAATTCCCAAACTTTCAGATCTCCATGATGACTTAACGCTATTAAAAATCCATCTATAAAAAGTGGATGTACCGGTTGATTAGCCTTTCCTGAAACACTGCCTGAATAGAGAGGAAATCCATCAATAGGCCTTCCTGATTGGTTATAGGCAAAAATATTCATTGAAAAAGAATCCTGTCCGGTAATCAGGATTTCATAATATCCGTCTCCATTCAAGTCAGCTATTATCGGTGTTCCGATAAAATGGACTTCCGGAGGCGGGGAAACAGGGAAACCTGACAGTATAGCGCCTTTTTTGTTTTTAGCGATAAGCAGATTTGCATCAAGGTCTACAAAGAGAACGTCTGGAGAACCATTCCCATTTACATCTGCGAATGCAGGCCAGTCAATGAAGTGATTTTCCGATACAATTGTTGCTTCACGGTATTCTGAATCCGAACTAAACAGATAAAGGCTTCGATCTGATAACAGAAAAAAAGTGATCTCATCATTTCCTTGTCTGATTATACCAGTATGCAACCGTCCTGATAAATGGTCTTGAGAAAGCGGATGTGTCTTAAGGCCTCCGGGATATTGCAGATAAAAATTATTCCCGACTATTCTTGATTGGTAACCATTAATTTTATCTGAAAACCATGAAGGTTCCTGAAGATTAACGCTGTTAAGCTGTAGTAAATCAAATTGAAGGTTAGTTCCGTCAATATCCAGAAGATTGGAGATATGTGAACTCACAAAACCATTGGGTGCCGTTATAGTGAAGTTCCATAACGTATTAATCTGATCTGTGAGCAACTCATATCCGTATATGGTTATTTGATTTAACTCTGAATCCGGTTTCTCAGAAAGTGTGAAAAACCCATCTTGAGATGAGATGAATGGTTGTTGAATATCAAAATCTGTCTGATAGATTTCACTGAGGCTATTGGAAACATAATCGTACAGATATATCCCGTTGGTTGCAGGTATCAGTATCCAATTGCCGGATTTAGCAAGATACGGTTGTATGGCCAGGGGGTACCTTTTATAGTACTCATCTGAACCATCAGTGTATGATGTTAAACTTAAATCATTCCTGGAGTGGGTGATACGATATAGATCTGAAAAAGGATTAACCGGCCTGATCCGGAAGCTTGCAACCGGCAGATTGTCTGAAAATTCGTAGATTTCAAAATAAGAAACTGCACCTGAATTGCTACTGTTATCAGGTAATGTATCTGTACCAAACCTATTCTGGTAGAGTGTTATTTCACCTGTTGGAGAAATAACGGTTGCATTGTTGCCTGACCACCAAAAATCGAATGCAGATCCATTAATTTCGTTCTGAAAAAGCCCGATAGTGACAGGACGCCCGATGTCTTGTGCGCCATCTGCTTCCTTTAAATTCACTGCACGCCGTTCCGGATTACTGTTAATTCCTGTTCTGCCAAGTTTCTGCCGAATAACCGATTCATCAATATGCCAGATTAGAATTCCGCCATTCAGCAATCGTTCGGTTTCGTTATTATCGACAAGGCCTCCCGGGAGAGCAAAATCATAATTGCTAACATCTACTACAACACCCGGTTCGACAAGTCTGTCAAATCCCGGGCTTTGGTTTGTGAATTCAGTGTCACTATTTGTAAAAGTTTGCCGTGTATATGAGCCATCCGGACGGCGGATTGTGAAAGTAACTCCATCACCATCAAAATCTCTGTGCCTGTTTTCGATTAAAAAATATTCATCGGAAGAGAGTTCAACTTTAGCAATTTCCTTTCTGCCATTCATTGAAATGGCGGACAATTCGATGAGAGCTTCGTCGTACGAAACAATAAATGGGTCAGCCCAGCCAAGATGAATCCGTTCCCATGCAGATAGTTCAGGCGGGAAGAGGCCGTTATAGGCAAAAATTCCAGCTCCGTCCATCAGCCCAAAACGCCCGATACCGGATTCCCCCGTTTCAGTGTTAAAAAGGTCTGGCAAGCCCAAGTGGCTTCCTATTTGGGCTGTTACCATACCATTAATAGAAAGCGGGAGTATGAATCGGCTGCCTGTAATATCTTCGCCCGAGCGGGTTAATGTTCTTGGTAAAATAAGAGTGTTATCTACCAGAAGATTACCGTTGTCTATTTCAAAACCGCTGAAAGATGGGTCTGAAAGAAGGTTTCGGAATGCCTGTCTGCTCAGGTAAACGGAAGGGATATCCTGTGGAGTCCTGTCAAGAGTGGTGCCGGTTAATTGGATATCGCGGCCAACTCCTGCATGAAAAATGATGAATGCAGTATTTTCGTTAGGGTTAATTGAAACCGGTAATGCACCTTTTTCCATTACTTGATTCCAGGCATCCCTTGCTAAATAAGCGAGTGGGTTTAAATCCGGATTTTCACCAATTGGAGAATACTCCTGCATTTTCTGAGGCAGAGTAATAACATCGGGCAGTACATGATAGTTAATTATCAGCATGCCGTTTGACATTTTCTCAAAATAGTTTTTTGCGAATTCAAGATGTGATTCAAAATATTCGCGGTTATGAGGCAAGGCATCGATGTTTGTGCCCGGATTTTCAAGATATGGTATACTGCCAGGGCCAAATGTGCCATTGCCTGATGTAAACCTGTTTTCATCAGGCTGAAATTCTGCCATCACTGCAATGACCTGAAGGGTACCCTCTACAGTATTTGCGAGACTTGCATGGTTACTATCAATCGAGACAGGAAATCCAGACGGCCTGATAGCAGGTTTTTGTGCATGGAGGTCATGAAGGCCGTCTAAAAACAAAAAGAGCAGTGATACAAAAATGATACCACTGCTCCCAGGAAACCTGCATGTCATCAATCAAAATTACCTGAAATTAATCAAAAGGCTTAGCCTTATTGTATTGGCGAGCGGATGATCATCTTCAAGGGTGTAGAGGTAACTGAAATCAACTCCAAATATATTGTAGCGTAAACCTGCACCCAAAGTGATGAATTCGCGATTTCCATTTTCCGGATGTTCAAAATAGTAGCCGGTTCTGAGTGCGAAGAGATTATCGTACCAGTATTCAAGGCCAAAACCAAACATCAATTGCTGGGCAAGGGACACTGTTACTGTTTCAGTACCATTGAAGCGTTCGAATGAACCCCATGAATTAAACAGGGCTTCAAAAACACCCATTGTTTCGTATTCAGGATTATCAGGATCGGTTCCGATTCGTTCATTCCTGGCCATTATCTTGGAAATATCGTTTGAGAATGTGAGTGTATTCAGTCCGTTTCTGTCTAAATCCATTTTATAAGCCCAGCCTGCTCTAAACATGGTTGGCAGCGGATCTCTTTGGGCATTATCGGTATATTGGATACCCGGACCGATATTTGAAAGATTGAACCCCATGTTAAATGTTGCCTCACGATTTGCTACCGTAAATGGGTTGGTTTTGAAAAGTGCAGCAAGATCAACTCCAATACTTGAGCCTGGATTGATTTGCTGGCCACTTACGCTACCATCAGCAAGTGAACTGTATATGTAACGTATTCCCGTACCGAGAGCAAAATTATCTGATAAGCGAAAACCATAAGATAATCCTGCAGAAATCTCAAAGCTGTTGAAACGGCCAAGTTCCAGCCCGGTCTCATCTGTTCTTGTTTGTTCACCCAGGTTAAGGAATGTGATATGGCCTCCTATGGTGCCAATACCATCAACATGATATGTGCCAACAAGATAATCGTAGAATAAATCCGCATTAAATGCAGGAAGCCAGTTTGCATGGGTAAGGCTGATCTGGCTTTGATTTTGGAAGGCCAGTCCAGCGGGATTCCAGAAGATCGCAGAGGCATTATCTGCTATGGCAACACCTGTATTTCCCATTCCGGTTGCCCTTGAATCTGGCTCAATCTGAAGGAATGGCACGGCGGTAATACCTACCTGTGCAAATGTACTTAATGGAAGCAAAACCATTAGGAAAGCTGCAAATAGAACTTTTTTCATAGAGGAAGTAACTGATTTAGTGTAAATAGGTTTTTCACTATGTGAATATAATCAAAATAACTGAATTCAATCCGTTTATATTGTTTCACATTACCGGCATAAAACTGATCCTGAACAAAAATCATTTCAGAATGATTATGATACTACTGAATCAATTAATCATTCGTTCATCTTTATAAAAATGAGAATGAATTATTTGTGCTGAATAACCAGTGAAACCGTAGCTTTTATACGATAATTGATATGTTTAGTTGTTATCTGATGAATGGGCAAAAGCTGATGTAGTGATCAATAAGAACATTATACTGTCAACAAATTAAAAATGCAAGTAATCCGGGTTGAAATTGCCTGTTTTAAACTCAAATTCGAACATTAAAAGTTTATAATCGATTCGAAAATACTTTCCGGCAATAAAGAATTAATTATTTTAAAGGATGTGGGATATGATAACATTTTCCGGCAAACACTCAACAACTGTTCCTGCCCGATATAATCATCAATTAAAGGAGATCAATATGAGAACTTTTCTGCTCTGTTTACTTTTTGGATTATTCATACCGTTTTGCCTGAAAGGACAACAAACACCAGATCAACCATTTAGTCCCGATTATTTTCCATTTTCCGTTTGGTATAGCGGCGGTGACGCACGTGCCCCGATGTTATCTTCGGTAACTGAGCAATCAATGGAAGAATGGAGGAACGACCTTCAGCAAATTAAAGATTTGGGATTTAATACAGTTAGAACCTGGGTAGAATGGCAGCGTGCAGAACCCCGGCCGGGTGAGTATAACTTTGAGAATCTCAGGCTTTTGATGCAACTTGCTGATGAAATAGGGCTTAAGGTTTTTATCCAGATGTATGTGGACTCTGCACCCGATTGGATTGGGAAAATGCACCCAACTGCAAAATTTCAAACCCAGAGTGGCGTTGCAGTTGAGTCACAATCAGCACCGGGTTTTTGCACAGATAACGACGGTGTGGCAGATGCAGTACACAATTTTTATACTGAAACAGCACGTGTAGCGAATGAATACTCAAACTTCTATGGCTGGGACCTTTGGAGCGAACCCCATATCATAAACTGGGCAAATATCGATTATGTACAAAATGCCCAGTTTTGCTACTGTCCCTATACCCAGGAAAAATTTCGAAATTGGCTCAGAGAAAAATATGAATCGCTTGATAATCTGAATACTGCCTGGCACAGGGGTTTTGAAACCTGGGATGATGTGAGCCCGCCAAGATTCAGTACAATACTTAGCTATACCGACTATCTTGACTGGAAAACATTTATTTATGAGAAACTTCAGGATGACCTGGGTGCACGCTATGATGCAGTACGGGTGGCAGATTATCATAATGTAATCACTTCACATGCTGCGGTATCATCAATCATCATATCTCCGCATCTGGGAGTAGGTGCAACAGATGATTTTTTGATGGCTGATGTTGTTGATTTTTACGGCGTATCATTATATCCAAAACACAACCATCCTGACCGCCACTGGCCTGCATGGCGCGTAATGAATATGATGGATTTTGCCCGGAGTGCCAATAAGGACAAAGGAGGTTGGTATGTGGGTGAGCTTCAGGCCGGAATTGGTACAATAGCCCTTCTAATCAGTGATCCCGTTACACCGGGTGATCACAATGTATGGGTATGGTCGGCTATTGCAAAAGGGGCTAAAGCGATAAATATCTACGCCTATTACCCAATGTCGTCAGGTTATGAGTCAGGTGGGTATGGATTAGTTAATCAGGACGGAACCGTTACAGAAAGGGCTATAAATGCAGGACAGATTGCACGAACTGTAAATGAAAATATGGACCTTTTTTTGCAATCCCAGCCAGAAAAAGCGCAGATTGCCATTGTGTATAATCCATTATCTCAAATGGTTGGAGGCGCACAGAGACGGTTTGAATTTCCGGGTGGACACCACGATTCTCTGATTGGTTATTACAGGGTTTTTGCAGAGCATAATATCCCCGTCGATTTTATTCATCGCCGCGACCTTGAAGACGGTGATTTATCTCAATACAAATTAATATTACTACCCTGGTCACTGATGTTTACCAAAGATGCGGCCGAGGGGTTAAAACAATATGTCGAAAATGGCGGTTTCGTGGCAGCTGAAGCAAGGCTGGCATGGAATGATGAGAGGGGATACGCTTCAGACAGAATTCCGGGTATGGGCCTGAGTGAAGTATTTGGAGTACAGGAGTATGAAGTGTGGATGCGCGAAGAAGATATTTCCATACAGGTTGCAGACTTAAATCATCCTGCTACAAGCAATCTTAAAGGAAACCCTGACATGACAGGTACATTATATGGAGCATCAGCGAAGCCAGTTGAGGGAGCCAATGTCACGGTTCTTGCAAATCTTGGCCTGACCGGAGATCCTGCAATTACAGTAAACAATTTTGGCAGTGGGGAAGCGATGCTGATAGGTACTTTTCTTGGCATGGCGAATCATCCCGTGTTAATTGAAGAAAATGTAACATTTATACGCGGCCTGGCAGATTGGGCGAATGTGGATCTAAATGTGACCAGTTCGCATGATGGACACAGTGAGGCGCCGGTCACAATTCGACTTCAGGAAAATGAGGATGGCTGGCTTCTGTTTGCCATCAATCATGGCTATCATTCTCAGGAAATTGAAATCCAAATACATAATATGGAAGCAGGAGATTATTCAATCAGTGAGTTGGTACACAAGTACCATTTTGATGCTAATGTTCAACATCAGAACTTACAGATTCAAGCCGAACTGGATGGAAGAAGTGCACTTGTATGGGATATCAACAAGAAATAAGCAAACCTTATGATTAAAACTGCGATAGTTGGTTACGGTAAATCAGCCAAATTTTTTCATGTTCCGCTGCTTAAAACTGCACCGGGATTTGAAGTTACTTCAGTGCTTCAGCGTACTAAAGATGATTCACTGGCCGATTTTCCGGATGCTAAACTGGTTAGGGACATGAAAACCCTGGTGGAGGATGATGATCTTGATCTGGTAGTGATCACTTCGCCGAACACTGTGCATTTTCAGCAAACATACGATGCATTGACGGCAGGAAAGCATGTGGTGGTTGAAAAACCGTTTACGGTTACTTCGCATGAGGCTGCGGAGTTGACAAGCCTTGCAAAGCGTCAGAATCGAATTTTAACCATTTTCCAAAACCGTCGTTGGGATGGCGATTTTTATACTGTGAAAGAAATCATAAACAGTGGCAAGCTTGGCAGAATAGTGGAATATGAAGCAGCATGGAACCGTTTCAGAAACCGGCT
>PWLN01000028.1 GCA_003559375.1 Balneolaceae bacterium
AAGTCGGTAAAAAAAGTTGAAAAAAAGCTGTTGGAATTGAAGATGATCAATCCAGATACCCCATCGTTAATCAGAACGGCAACCTATTCCATTGCTTTTATAACAGACAATCAACCCGAGACTATGCAAGATTTAACAGAAGCAGTGTTCCGGTACGGTGGTGCAGGCTGCCGGTCTGTTGCGATTGTTGTTGCACCGTTTTATCTGAATGATTTAAAATGTTCATTCACCGATTATATTGAGGCATTCTGGCTGAATAATCCACAGTTCAGAAGGCCGTCCGAATCACTGAAATACCGCTATGCATTAAACCATGCATTGAATATTCAACAGGCCTGGCTGGGTGACTTTTTAATTGAAGAAAACCTTGTGAAACCAGAGGAAAAATATATCCTTCAATGGGTACAAGGAGATTTTAACACACTTGAAAATGTGATTCATCAGTTAAATGATGGATTGCAGTCGGTTTATTCTACGTCCGAATTTATTGGAAAACAAATTGAGTCATTCATCATAGAGCCATTATCACAGGCACAGGCTCCGCCTGTTTGGTGGAAACCGGATCATACAGATGTTATTGAATGGCTCCAAAATGAGGTATGAAAAAACATGAACTGTTTAGAATCTTTTCTATTTTACAGCAATGCACGCTAAAGAAACAGATCAACAAAAAATCTAAAATCACAGACCAATGTTTCAAATTAACCTAATCCTTACACTTCTGTTACTCACTACTGTAACAACAGGATGTGCCAGCGAAAATGAAATTGTGCACAGTGAAATGTTGTCAGAATCAGCAGATCATTCCGTACTTGTTTTTACCAAGACAGCAGGCTTTCGCCATGATTCCATCGAAGAAGGAGTGGAAGCAATCAAGAAACTTGGTGAGGATAATGGGTTTAATGTGACGAGAACGGAAGACTCATCCTATTTCACACCCGAAAATCTTGCAGGTTATGATGCGATAATTTTTCTTAACACTACCATGACAGTTTTTAATGAAGAACAGCGCGCAGCTTTTAAAAACTATATCCAATCCGGAGGAGGGTTTGTTGGAGTACATTCCGCTACCGATACTGAATACGACTGGCCATGGTTTGGTGAAATGGTTGGTGGGTATTTTTTGAATCATCCCCCGGTGTTGCCTGCTGTTATTGATGTTGTGAATTCCAATCATCCTTCTACAGCGCATCTCCCGGTACGATGGGAAAGAACGGATGAGTGGTATAATTTCAGAAATCTCAATCCTGATGTAAATGTTCTTTTAAAGCTGGATACCAATAGTTTTGAAGGCAGTGAACATCCAGGCAATCATCCGATTGCATGGTATCACGATTATGACGGTGGCAGGGCATTTTATACAGGCCTCGGCCATACGAAAGAAACTTACACTGAGGAAAAATTTCTGCTGCATTTACTTGGTGGAATCAGATATGCGATGGGAGTTGAATAAAACATCATAAAAGGCAAGAGATTTGGCCAGAGTTTCCAGTTTAGATACATTTCGTTCACTGTATAAGGATCTCAGAAAGAGGAGTGATCTGAAACAGATTTACTATCTCTACGGTGAAGAGACATTTTTACTGGATCTGATCCAGGACGAAATTGAGAAGCTGGTACCAACGGAACAAAAGGACTTCAACTTTGACCTGATTTATGGTGGAGAAAGCAGCCCGGATAGAGTATTAGGCATCGCACGCAGTTATCCCATGATGGCAGAGTATCGGGTGGTTATCGTAAAAGATTTTCTGAAACTCGACCAATCCGGAGGTGGAAATACCCTGGAAGAATTTATCGGATATTTTGAACGCCCCAATCCGGCCGCTATCCTATGCCTGATCGATTCAAAATTTCCAAATAAAAACACAAAAACCGGGAAGGCTTTTTTTAAAAAGAGGGATTATACCGGTATTTACGAATTTGGAAAAATTCATGAAAACAGTCTTCCCAACTGGATTATGGACTGGGGTGAACACACTCATCAAAAAAAAATAAGCTCACCGGCTGCCAATGTACTTGCTCAGCTCGTTGGCCAGGATTTAAAACTCCTGTCCACAGAAATAGATAAACTGTGCACTTTTGTGGACAGTGATACGGTTATAGAAATTGACCATGTAAAAAAAATTACAGAGTCGTATCGCGAATATAGCGTTATAGAGCTTAAAGAAGCGGTAGTTTCAAGAAATTTGGAAAAATCCTTCATGATTGCGGAACAGATGTTGCATAGAACTAATAACGACGCAGGGGAAATTTTTAAAACCCTGGGGTTCTTTTACAATGTGTTTGGCAATATCTGGCAAATCTGCAGATTGAGGGAAAAAGGGCTGAACAAGCAACAGATTCAACAACAGCTTGGCATCAGCAATAATTACTTCTTCAACCTGCAATATAACGAAGCCTCGAAGTTCAGGCTCTCAGAAATGCCCGGTATCTTTGAAGCCCTGCTCGATACAGACAGAGCGGTAAAAGGCTTTAGCACATTGGACGTCCCCACAAAGTTTCTCCTGCTGATTAAGCGCATCGTTGGGTAATACCCTTACCGGCTTTGCGGAAACAGCAATACAGAAATATGGGGGTAAACTCATGCAACGTTCCAATGCAATCAAACTTCACCAGATGGCCGACGAGGATGTTATGGAACAACTTCAGAACGGCGTGGTTCAGGCTTTTGACATCATTGTACACCGATATAAAGACAGGCTTCATAACTTCCTGTTCCGTTACACACATAACCACGAAGATTGTGAGGATCTTGTACAGGAAACCTTTCTGCGTGTTTACAGAAGCAGGTATTCCTATCAGCGAATTGCGAAACTTTCCACATGGATCTATACCATTGCGCTTAATCTTGCCAAAAGCATGTATAAGAAAAAGCAACGAATGAGTACGTTCAGCATACATGCAGATGATACAAATCCTGATGACAGAGATTTTGATATTGCAGACAGCACAATTTTGCAGGATGAGGAACTGCACATCAGGAACTCGATGGAAGAACTCGAAAAAGCCCTGATGGAGCTGAACGAAGATTTCAGGGAAGTAATCGTTTTAAGGGATATACAGCAATTAAGCTATGAAGAGATTGCTGAAATAACCGGTACAGCTATGGGAACTGTGAAGTCGCGAATTAACCGGGCCAGATTACAGCTTCAGGAAATCATTGGTGATTATGTGAAGTCGGAAACTTTCTGATCCAAATGAAGTATGAATTTTTAAACCCCAATGAAATTCATACTTCATGCTTCCCAATCATTCTCAGGATCCAAACAAAAAAGATTATCATTGCACATGTCCGTGTTGCCTTGAAAGAGCATACGGATCTGGCAGTGATAGTAGGCTGCAAATACTTAAAAAAAGGCTGAAGTCAATGCCTGAAATCAAAGCCCAGCAGGGATTTGGGCAAAAAATGGCGGCAGCATTTGCACTTGAACTTGAACAGGAGACTGAGAGAAGAAATAAGGCATGGCTGCAACGAAATAAATCTCAACTCCTACCCGAGCCTCAGCCTGATTTCTCGCGCAAGTTTTTGTAAATCTTCATGATCTTTATCCGTAGAGAGGCCTTTTTCAGCAAATTCCAAAGCCTCCGGATAGGCTCCGATCTCTTTCAATATCCAGGACAGGGTAAAATAGGCATCCGTAAAACCGGGCTCTGTTTCAATGGCTTTTTTATATTTTCTTGCGGCTTCATGGTGATTATTTCTGCGTAAATAAAAATTTCCAAGATTAAAAAAAGCAAGCGCATTTTGAGGGGCTATTTTTGTGATATATTGAAATACATCATGGGCATCTTTTTCATTGCCTGTTTTTTCGTAGCAGTCGGCCAGATTATTCAGCGCAGGTATGTGATCCGGAATTGAATCGATTACATCAAGATAATTCCGAATGGCCAGCTCAAAACTTTCGTATTCTGCATAACTGTTCGCAAGGTTATACCTGTATGTTTTATTATCTGGGTCTGATTCCACAGCTTTATTCAGAAATGTAATTGAATGTTGATATTCGCCCAGCAGATAATAACCTACTCCAAGATCATGATATAATTCCGCTTGACCGGGCTTTTGCCTGATCTGCCGATGAAGTTCCTCAATTTGATTGCGTAGTGTTAATTCGTCTGTCAAAAGTGATATCCAAGTTGAATTTCAGCACGGAAATTATGCAGGGTGCTGGTTGAAAGAATGAATTTCAGCGGGCCAATAATCGATTGGGCACCGATTGAAAGAGATCCGGCAAATTCGAAATCCGGATCAGAAAAGTCAAGGTTCCAGTTAGGGAGAAATCGTCCTGCATAAAAATCAAAACCGATGAATCTGTGCCTGAATGGCTCGAATTGTATTCCCAAAGATCCCATCTGAATATTCCTTGTTGACAGTTCATATCGCCTTGCTCCCCCAAAACGTGTGCTATCGAGGATAGGGTCAAAACGGTTAGGTGATGCCCAGTAATGCCAGGGCAAATCACGGCCAGTTGTATATGAAAACCAAAATGAGTTGGTAATTGAAATATTGCTGTGAACCGGGTAGAATGCTTTATAGTAAAGCTGGGAAGAACTGAAATTGAGCGGGCTAAAAAGCAGGTCATCACTTAAGTAACTTTCAACCACGAGTTTCTTTCCTGATGTTGGATATCCGCGCCTGTTCCAGTCATCACGGATAAAACGTAAAAAAACGGCATGATAATCGAGTTCAGATGCACCAATAAATTCTTTGTTTATTTTATTGGTATGGTTTGTGAAATCTTTTCTGAGGCCAATTGTGAACAGGTTCTGGGTACTGAAATAATTTCCGGCTGCAATTTCGCCCCTGATTACTTCATTTTTAAAGCGTGATACACCTTCGCCATCAATAAACCAGTCAATATCTTCTGTCAGAAATTGCAACGAAGTAAACATGGCAAATCTTGATCCGAGTGCTCCGTAATAAATATGATCAGCGATAAAATTAAGCCGGTCGCCAAGCCTGCTCTCAAATCGTGTTAGTGATCCTTTGTGAATCAAATCCCGGAAAGTAGCTTCAAGCAGTAAGGATGCTTGTGTTCCCGATTCATATCGTAATCCAATCCTGAAAAAATCATTTGTATTTTCAACAATGTTGATCTCAAGATTATAATAATAATCATCATCAGGCCGTATTCGGTAGGTTACAAGATCGATATATTGTGAGCTGTAGAGGCGTGATACTTTTTCCTCAATGATGTCCGGATTCAGGCTGACGCCGGGTGTAAAATCCAAAAGCCGTAATATGAATTCATCATCTACCAGTGTATTGCCGTTAATAACAATTGCATTTACCGGTAATGCCCCCGTTTCACCGACACCCGGCCTTGGAGGTGGCGGATAGGTTTGCATGGCCGCAATTTCGCGGAATTTTTCAATATGTTTTTGGCCATATCTGCGCCCGATCTCAAGAAAGATTTCTGCTTTATCAAAATCAGCCGGTGAATAGGGGTGGAGTTCATCAACCTCGATTACGTAGTCTGCTATCTCTTTTTGAATTGTATTGTAATCCTGTATTCTGAAAATTACAGTTTGGTTCAGAATTGCGGTAAGGGTATTCAGGCTGTCTTTGGGCATCAGCGGTGTACTTACGTCAACTGCAATTGTGTATGTGGCACCCATTTCGATGGCATCCTGAACCGGTATGTTGCGAATCAATCCTCCGTCTATATAAAGGTTGTCTCCGACAGGATGCGGTGAAAAGGCAGTGGGAATGGAAATACTCGCCCGCAGGGCATCTGGCAGATAGCCGGAACGAAATACCTTAGCCTCTCCGGTTTCCAGGTCTGTTGCAATAGCCGCAAATGGAATCGGAAAATAGTTGAAATCTTCGGTTCCATGAACATTCCAGGCCAGGCGGGAAAGAAAAGTATATACATTTTGTCCTGATATAATTCCGGCCGGTAAATCAATTCTTTTTTCACTTATTGGAAAAGTGGCAATTGTACGGTCTTCGATCAATTTTTCATAATTGGAAATAAACCTTCGATCCCTCGACTCGGTGAATAAGTCAATAAAATTGTTTGATAATGCAATTTCAGAAAGTTGTGCTGAAGTATAACCTATTGAATACAATCCACCAACAAGGCTTCCCATGCTGGTACCTGTGATATAGTCAATCCGTACACCAGCTTCTTCCAGTGCTTCCAGAATCCCTATATGTGCAATACCAAGGGCACCTCCTCCGGAGAGTACCAGTCCAACCCGAATGGAATCCTCTCTTATAGGCTCAGCCCCAATTGCATTCAATTCAACGGAAACAATTCCTGATATAACAATGAGTAAGATAAAGGCGAGGAGTACTCTCCTGTTTCCATGTACTTGCATTGATCTGGTATGCCTTGAAAATTAAATCCTGATAATAATCCTTTACATACGAAAAACGATGATAAATGTTAGACAGTATTTTTGAAATATTGGTGTTTGGTTGTTTTGTATGGGCAATAGACAATGGACAATGGACAACATGTTGTTGATTTGTTTTATGTTTTGATTGTGAAGCCTTCTTTTTCGAGGATTTCCTGTACTTTTTTTAGGTGTGATCCATTTAAGGTGATGGTTTTTCCTTCAATGAATCCTCCTGTGCCACAGAGGCTTTTAAGTTTTGATTCGAGATTTTTGATTACCTGTGGGTTATGTTGGATGTCCGAAATAACTGTGATGGGTTTTCCTGTGCGCGGGTTGCGTTTTATTTGGATGGTTACTTTCATTAGAAGGGGTGATTTGTTGGGTTTGGTGGCAATTTAAGGGATTTCGTACATTTTTTTCAGATGTCACAAGGATTGGAACGAAAGCTTCAAACAGGGATTGTGGCATTGTTTCGGTATTTGGTTTGGATGACGCTCTTTCAGAGCTTATTACAGGTTCGTGATGCTATCACAGGGCGCTGCCCTGTGTTGATGATGGCGCCCTTTCAGGGCTTTGTTGAAACACCTGATTGTTCTTGTATGAACTCTGAAAAGGAAAACCTTACGGTTTTTTTTGTATTTGATGGTAGTTGGTTTTTTTGTATCACTGCTTTGTACGCACCTTATCTGCACATCTATGAATTAACCATACAAAAATCACTCCGTAAAGACCTGATTCATCGGGTTCAAGATGAACCTTTCATCTTATGATCCTTATCGTGAATCGAACCGTTTTGACGTCAAATCTACCCAAGCCCCAACCGGGGCGTAACCACCAACACAGGGCAGCGCCCTGTGATTAAGGCCAATGGCCTCCGGCCAGCCCCGAAGC
>PWLN01000353.1 GCA_003559375.1 Balneolaceae bacterium
CAGCAGCTCGATGTTCCTTTTGTGGCTACTCCACAGGAAGTAGTAGAGGAAATGCTGAACATGGCCAATGTGGGGCCGGGCGATTATGTGATTGACCTTGGATCGGGCGATGGCAGAATTGTAATAGCGGCAGCCAAACGGGGAGCGGTTGGCCATGGTGTTGATCTGGACCCTGAACTTGTTGAAGAATCAAGAAGAAATGCAGAACAGGCTGGAGTTGATGACAGAGTGAGTTTTTGGGTGGAAAATGTTTATGAAACCGATTATACCATGGCTACGGTTATAACCATGTATTTGCTTACTTCTATCAATGTGAACCTGAAACCGGATTTTTTAAGAAAACTGAAACCGGGTACACGGGTCGTCTCACACATTTTTGATATGCGGAACTGGCGTCCCGACAGGAGGGAACTGGTAAATTATCATAATATTTATTACTGGGTTATTCCGGCTAATATGGAAGGAGAATGGTACTGGGAAAATCAGTCGAATAGTGCAAACATGAGAATTGAACAGTCTTTCCAGGAGATCACAGCTATTTCGATCGCTTATGATCCATCTTCGGATAACGACTGGCAAATCAGCGAAGCGATAATAAATGGTGACCGGATTACTATAATTGCAGAAAATAATGACCGGAATATCCGACATATTTATCACGGAATTGCAGATAATGATATTATTTCAGGAACTGTTCAGATTCATGACGAGACAGGTAATCAGCTAAAGCCATGGGAAGCACGCCGTAAATAGTATCTCGCACGAATCTGCCTTATCCTTCGTAAGGCAGATCCAGCAATTTTTTACAAAGCATATGGAGCATAATTTTCGCTTCAGATGGAGGTATGGTTAATGCAAAATCTTCCCATCCTTTATGCATCATCTCTTCAGCTTCCTGTTTAACACTTTCAAGTACTCCAGATTTTTGGATTAAGGAGAGTGCTTCAGCATGATATTCCTTATCTGTTCTGAGTTCACCATTACAGAAAATTTGGATCAACCTTTGTTTATCAGTTTGGCCAAGTGACCGGATCGCTTTAACAATCACATAAGTCAGTTTACCGCTATTCATATCCTCACCTGTGGTTTTTGTCCATTTTGGAGATGAACTGAAATTGCGAATGTCATCCAGAAGCTGAAAGGCAACAGAAAAGGCACGGGTAAATTCGATTGCGGATTTCTCTTTCAATGGATCAGAATCTGAAAGCATGGCTAATATCTTTGTTAACCCGCATGGGCCAGATGCTGTTTTATAATCATACATTTGCAGTATTTTTGATTCAATATCGTCTTCAAGCCAAATCCTTAGGTTATCCTCGGAGAGTTCTTTCGACCAATAAATATCCATACTTTGTCCGAAATGAGATTGAACAAATGTATTCATCATGATTTCATGAATACGAAGCTTTTGTTTGTCGTTAAGATATTTATGGTGAACCAACTCAACAGATGGCAGAAAGTAAAGAGTATTGCCGGCATTAATAGCAACATCAGTGCCATATAATTGGTGCAAAGTTGGCTGCCCCCGTCTCAGCAGAGATTGATCCTGTATATCATCAATGATAAGAGAACCGGAGTGTATCAGTTCCGACAGACAAACTCCTCTCTCGTAGTTTACGGCAGGCTTGCCCAAAGCCTCCTTCATCCAGATACCGAAAACCGGCCGCCATCTTTTACCTTTTCGCAGCATTAATTCCCAGGCCGGCTTGCTGATCATTGCTGTGAGTGCATCAGGGTCGTTCGTCCAGGTGGGTTTACCTACATAAGTTTGTATGGTACCCTCAGTTATCGTCATTGGCAGAAATTCCCGGATATTTCGTTCAACACGTGCCACCAACTTTTCAACATGTTCATCGAAATCAAAAATAAAACCGTAGCCATGAAATTCACCGCGAGCAAGGCCATTTACTTCAACACCCTCATAAGTGCCTTCAACATATCCGGCTCCTTCCCAAAGGGTTCTCTCCAGGCCAAAATAGGGTATCTCCTGGTTATTATGAATCGGCCTAAACGTAAGTATTAGTTTAGCTTCCGGTATTTCAAGCTTCCAATGGAGCGGAAAATCGGTTAATGTTTCAGGGCTTTGCCAATAATCAAGGAGTTCAGCAATAAAGTCACTATAAAATTCTAATTCTTGGTTTTTTTTCAGTAAAGATGCTCTTTTTCTGATGATTTTCCCTGTTTTAATAAACTTCAGAGTGGAAAAAATTGCGTAGGTTCCATCATTCAGCGATATCCCGAACCAATCCCATCCCACCACTTCATTCTGATTGGATGGAAGGATAAATTGTTTGTTTTTTTCACCCCACTGATGATCCATCCATGCCCGGCCTTTAACTGGATGATTTCCGGCAGTACCATCTAATGTTAAATTCGGATAGCAGTGATATGTCGTATAACCTTTTTTATTGTTTTCCTGTACTGCAGATTCGTAAGTAAATCTTTGCGTTCCTGGAGTAAGATCTACAGAACATAGTTCACCATTATCACCAAAAGGAAACGATAATCTGAAAAAATTCTCTTTTTGTTCCAGCGAAAAATTTTCCCATCTGATGTCTAATTTATCACGACTCAGATCAGCTTTCACTTTTTTAATTTTGATGGGTTCAAAACAACCGTGCTCTTTTATTTCATACTTAAAGAGTTCAAACAAGGCGGGATCCATAACGGTATTCGAAACTTGTTGTATCAGTGAGTTATACTCATCAAAATATAATTGATCAATCTGGCTTAATGCCAGGTGTTCTCCGGTTTCACTATTCAGAAGAGAGAAAAGGAGTGAGTAACAATTTTTTTCAATCTCATGATTCTCTGAAAAATTGTGACAAAAAAAACTGACCATAAAATAATACCGTGGTATACTTTCACCTTCAAAAAAACCATGATAAAACCACCATTCAATATCGTGCCCGGTGCTTGCGGCTTCTATCGGCAGGCTGCTTTCTGTAGTGATAAATTCAAAATTTTTGCGGTTCATACCAAATTGATGTGTTAATTAATATTTTTGCAAATAGCTGTTTATATTTAGCAAGTACTATTTAACCTTTCGTAGTAATGATTTCTTTACACTGTCTTTGATCTTGAAATAGTGGTGGTATTCTGTGTTAGCAGCTATATTAGACTATTATGTATAATTTACATCAATTTTAATCTATTCCTTCCCAAGTTATGTTTTTAAATAAAATTAACAGAAAGGGAGTATTTCACAGACTTTTTTTTTCTGTAGTACTTATTGCTTCTCTATCATGCAATTCAGAAGTTCAAAATGATATTGAGATTGATCCTGCTTTAGAACTTGCTGCGGAAGATCTTAATAATGTACTGCCACAGCGGCAGGGTATTGATCTGTTTTTAGATAGTGTTGCCGTAAATTCAAACCGGATGTATTACTATTACTCTCTATCCGGTTTAACCTATGAGCGATTTATGGAAGAATCTATGCACGATTCTCTGTATGCTGATGCTTTGGAGAGAATTCCCTGTTCTTTATGGAGACCCGTATACATGCAGAATGTTAATGTCACCTTTGTGTACTTTTCAGGCGACGAAGAGGAATTATTTCAGTTTACCGAATCTCAGGCTGCCTGCCATTAGCTGATGCAAAAGAACTCATGTTTTGCTTCTTTTCATCAATTCCAAAGCATTAAATGCTGATTGTAACACCAGCGGAATTCCGCCACCTGGATGTGTGCTTCCACCAACAAGAAATAGATTTTGAATTCCTCTGAGCTTATTTTTGGGCCTCATAAAAGCAGAAAATTTATCATTTGACGAGGTGCCATATATACTTCCGCGATTTGATCGGTATAGCTCCAGGAAATCTTTAGGATTAATTATTTCAAAAACTTCAATGGCTTTTTCCAATCCCTCCAATCCGCGCCTTTCAAGTTCTTCAATCAAAAAGCCGCTGTAACGCTCGGAAAGTTCTTCCCAGTCCTGGTTTTCGTACACATAGGGTGCGTTTACAAGAACAAAGAGATTGGATGAATTAACCGGTGCATCATTTGGATCAGACCAGGAAGTATTGGCAACATAGATTGTAGGGTCTTGTGGCAAATGTTTTTCATCAAATATTTCTTTGAATTCTTTTTCGTAATCTTTTGAAAAGAAGACATTATGGTGCCTCAGTTGACTCCATCTCTTTTTGCATCCCATTAATATCACAAAACCGGAGCAGGAAGGTTCAATTTTTTGTTGTTTTGCTTTTCTTGAATTGGAAATCGCACCTTCTGCGAGAAGATTGAGAATGGTATCTGTTGCATCTGAATTTGCGATTACAGCGTCAGATTTCACATGTGTGCCGTTTTTTAAAACGATACCACGCACCTTTTCCCGTTTTACGGTAATTTGATGAACAATCTGATTATAATGAAACTCCACACCAAGTTTTATTCCAAGATTCAATAGCGATTCAACAATCCGGTACATCCCGCCCCGGATATAGAAGCCACCCTGATTAAGTTCAACATGTGGTATGACGTTTAATGTGGCGGGTGCTTTGTATGGAGAGCTTCCGTTATAGGTGGTAAATCTTTTGAAAAACTGTCTCAGATGGGGTGAGGAGATTTTTTTATCTACCTTTTGAGAAACTGTCGAAAAAGCATCAATCCCCAGAAAATCGAAGTATTTCAGTTTTCTGAAATCCTTTAAGCTGTATAAAGGATTAAATAAGAAAGCCTGAGATGTTTTATTGTACAACTTTTCTGCCCTTTTCAGAAAATTGTTGTATTCATCTACACTTTTTGGTGCAAACTTATCAATTTCCCGTTCATTTACCTGTTTATCGAGATAGTTATCGAAGATTATATCATCCTGGAAAAAATACCTCGTAAGAGGTTCCAAATCTGTATAATGCAGGTAACTTTCCATTTTCTCGCCGCACAGATCAAAAAGTTTTTGTAGCTGAAAAGGCATTGTAAAAAGTGATGGGCCGGTGTCGAAACGGTATCCTTTTTTAATTAGCTGCTGCATTTTTCCACCGGGCGTGCTGTTTTTTTCATAAACAGAAACATTGTAACCCTGGGAAGCAAAAAGACATGCGGCTGCAAGGCCACCCAGTCCGGCACCGATTACAATGATGTGCTTCCCTTTATTTTCGATCTCCAATGATAAGTAGTCAGTTAGTTATTGTTTTTTCTTATACATTTTGCGACAGCCTCAATATGGTAAGTTTGAGGAAACATATCTACAGGCTGAACCTCTTCAATGTGATAATAAGTCTTTAAAATATGCAAATCCCTTGCTAACGTAGACGGGTTGCAGCTTACGTAAACAAGCCTGGATACTTCGAGATTTGAAAGCTGTTTAACAACATCAGGATGCATACCGGAGCGTGGCGGATCGGTAATAATGCAATCCGGCAAGCCATATTCAGAAAGAAATTCAACATTAAAGGTATCTTTCATGTCGCCATGAACAAAATCAACATTTGGTACATTGTTATCCCGTGCATTAAAACGGGCATTTTTAATTGCAATATCGACAAGTTCTATACCTGTTACCCGGTCGAATGCGTCTGCCAAATAAAGCGTAAGTGTTCCAACACCACAGTATAAATCAAATAATTGCCTGTTATTCGTTCCCAATGAATATGATCTGGCTACATTATACAATACTTCTGCCTGTCTGGTATTTGTCTGGAAGAATGCGTTTGCATGAATTTTGAAAGAAAAGTTACCAATATGGTCAGTGATAGTTCCGGGCCCAAACAGGATTTTTTCATAGCGTCCTATTGCTGTTGGGTTAGTTTGATCATTGATATTATTGACGATTGTGGTAATTTCGGGGAATTCATTTAGCAGATGATCAGTAAGAACTTCCATTGCTTCTGGATCATCTTCAAATGTTACCAAATTCACCATCAGGTCATCGGTATGATGGGAATTCCTGACAACAAGATGTCTTATGAATCCTTTTTTCAGATTCGTATCGTACGCGGGAATATTATTCTTTATGCAGTAAGAACGTACAAAATCGAGAATCCTGAATGAGATAGGATGCTGCAGATGGCACTCATCCAAATTCAGAATTTTGTCGTAGCGGCCTGGTGCGTGCAATCCGGCTGAAAATGCGGTGTCATCTATATATTCATCAGAACGGATTTCTTTTTCAGTAAGCCACCTTCGTGTTCCAAAGCTGTATTCCATTTTATTTCGGTAATAGAATTCATTTTCACAACCGATAATAGGGCGAACAATACTTCCGGGCAGGCCGGCAATACGTTCTATCTGGTCACGAACATGCTGCTCCTTAAAAGTCAACTGTTCCGGGTATGGGATATGCTGCCATGTACAACCGCCACACACTTCTGAATGCGGGCAAAGTGGTTTTTTTCTGAGTGGAGATGGTTTTAGAATGGAGATAACTTTCGCTTCAAGATACCTTTTCTTTTTCTTTACAATCATTGCTTCAACCACATCTCCAGGGGCCGTATTTGGCACAAAAACAGCCTGCCCATTGTAGCGTGCAACTCCTTTTCCCTTAAAAGCGGTTGAATCGACAGACAGTTCTACAAGCTGCCCTTTTTTTATACCCATTACTGGTTTTGTGATTCCGGTTCGTATTGGGATTTAAGCAAAATGGAAAAAGCAGATTCCACGCCTATATGTTCGGTAAGCTGCCTCATAGTTTGTTCCAGCTGTTTCATAGTCTTGGTGGATATTGCTTCGAGAAACTTGACTGCTGTTTCAGGGTGGCGTTTTTTTAGTGTTTCAAAATCCGGTTTGAAAAAACCAAGCAATATACAGTCAGTTAAACAATATGCGGATGATAACCTCCTGATTTCATAACCTATTGACATGGTGCCAAATTCTGAAGGAGCATGTATGTCAAGAATGTATTTTTCATTGTTTTCCGTGTCGTTATTGTTTACCTGTAACCGCACGTTGCCTTCTTCGATAAAATACATACCTGTTCCAGGGTCATCCTGATAATAGATAAATTCACCTTCTTGATATTTACGGCGATGGCAAAGCTGCAATAATTCATAACGTTCAACAGGATTTAAATTCCTGAGTAACTCAGAACTAAAAACAATACTGCCCTGATTTTTAATTTTCTTTAAATCACTTTTTTTAAACATTATTGCAATCATTAAAATGAATGGCCGATACCAAAACTGAAGTACATCAACCTGTTGTTGAACCATCCTTCTTCAAGGTCGTGAGCCCTGAAGGTAAAATCAAAA
>PWLN01000426.1 GCA_003559375.1 Balneolaceae bacterium
ACGGCAAAGCCTGATGAGTTTAGCAAGGCCTGCCTGCCGAAGCTTCAGCGCAGGCAGGGGTGTGTTCGTCGGGGCTGTGAGACTTCAATGGACTTTTTGCCATATCAACGCACCGTTAACGTACCCCTGAAAACTCCGCTGAACGCTTCGTTTTCGGCCGCCTCTTCGTATCGCGATCCCAATGGGACAAGAGGGGATTTTGGGCCCTTTCCCAAAAAATCGGTGGGATTAGTTCAAAAACGTGTCATACAAGAGCCAGAGGGGCTGGTCGTGTTGAGCAAGGAGTTTGTTATTGGAGTCGGGAATTCGTTGGGAAATGTGGACAAATGGTGACAGGCTTCCGGTCTCCGGGAGCCGGATTTCAACATTCGAGAGTGAGATTCGCCAATCTGAGTCACTCAGAGCACTTTCGCCGATATGGCATGCACATATAAAACTCCAGCCACAATCGTGGTGCTGATGATTGTCGGATTCACTCTTGTCTTTATCCTGGCTTTGTTCCGATTCACAACAACTGTGATTGGCAGCCATTTCAGTTGCAGAGGGTTCTGACATACAGAAGTCAACAAGCTGTTTGGCATGCAGTCCGGAAGGGATCAAAAGCGCCATTAACAAGAGAATTGCAATGGGTTTGATTAAACTCTGATATGAAACCTGATAAATTTTCACAAAATAAGAATAAGATATCAGCGTGAGAATGTCACGAAATCCAAAAATTTTACACAATCAGATTAAAAAATTACCCTTTCATGATCTGGTTTTGCCAGAAATTTGGCTTTTACAGAAGACTGTCTATTTTTGGAATCATATAAAATCAGTTCCGAAGTTCAGGTATTAGATGAGAGTTTTATCGATCTATGAAGATAGCATCGAACCAATCGGTAGTTCATACTCACTGAAAACATTATCAAAATCTTTGCTGATGAAATCCAATAAAAAAAATGATTTGGGAGGTCATATTAATCCGGCTGAAATATCAGTTGAAGAGTCTCTACTCAGGTTTCCACTCATTCAGGCCCTCTTTGGCCGCAGGGCGCGCCGGTTTGGGTTGGGAATGGAAATTACCTCAGGCCCGCTGGCCTATAAATCAGAAAAAGAACCACTACCTCTTAGCGAGAGAGAACAGATGATTCTTGTGGCAGTGGCAACGGGTGTATCTGGATGGAATTTCGGTGTCCCTTTTGGTCCGCGAACTCCGCAATCGCATGCGGAATTTACCCTGCGTTATACGGGCCGAACGGCACCAACCGCGGCAGGCCTTGGAACTACTGCTCTCTTTTTTACCGACGACAACGGGTGCCACTTCGTAAATACACGGGATTTGCAGCCGTCCGGAAATCAGGAAATGAATGGCAATGAATCCGGTTTTGATCAAATCATCTCGATTTGTCGTGAACAGACGGTTAAGATTAGTGACAAACGACTTGATCTTCCCTCACAGCCACCGCATTTGTTGCCACCCAATCTTTGGTGGGCTAATAAGCCCGGTTCAACCATGTTTATGCCGGTAGCAGATGCTTCCGAGGAGTGCCTTGGCTTGATGGCTCTTATGATCCGCCATGGAGTTACCGTCATTGATCAGGAAACGGGAAAGCCGGCCGGAAACCTGGAGCCGTTTTTTCGGTCCGGACTCCTTGATCCGGGAAAGCAATACCCGATTGCGGAACTCCAGTCAACGGTAAGCGAGTGTATTTGTATGGAACTGGCATTTATGGGCCATAATATTGTGCTGATGCTTCAGGCTATGGGCCTGGGGGGGCTTTTTTTTAACGGGATCGATGATCTGAGTGTGATGGGAGCAAATGCCGGCAATGGTAATAAGGGGCTTGGCTTCAAATTTGTTACAGATCACCGCTGGGTCACACCCAATTCTGTGGGATTGCCGGGAATGTATGAGGCACTTTGCCCGCCCAATTACCCGGATATGCGTACTGCGGTAGATACGTTTGTTGAGCGTAAATTCGGGCATGAAGGTGCCTATGCTCCGGATAAACCGGGGCCATGGAAAGATTCGGCAGGGGTGAAATCAACCGTTAAACCTTATGAGGAGGAATTCGTTGACTGTATGGCAGAGGTAGCCAGCTATATCTATGAAAAATTCGGGAAATTTCCCGGGATCCGAACAACAATTATGATGCCAGGGTACGTGCAGGCTCACCATATTGATACTGCGTTTTATGACAAGTACTACAAGGAAGGTGCATACCTGGAAACCCATTCAGCACATCTGGAGCGATGGCATAAAAAAAGTTGATACTTTAAAAATAACGGGTAAATCATGTTAAACCGCCGCAAGTTTATATTCTCACTAACCTCATTTGGTGGATTAGCTGCATTTAGTCCATTGAAAAAAAAGACACATCCAATGAGGGCAATTGATGATCCAAACAATCTTTTCCCTGCAGTAGGCAATACGCCAATTGTTCGACTGCAAAACCTGAGTGAACCAGGCAGCGCAGAGATCTGGGCTAAATGGGAAGGAGCCAATCCTACCGGCAGCATGAAAGATAGAATGGCTCTGGGCATGATTGAGGATGCCGAAAAGAAGGGGTTGCTGAAGCCTGGAATGAGAATTGTTGAGGCAACCGGCGGCAGTACGGGCAGCTCACTTGCAATGGTTTGCAGCCCCAAAGGCTATCATGCCCATTTTATAACCATTGACGCTATATCCATTGAAAAACGCCGAACAATGACAGCCCTTGGTGCAACGATTGAAGTTATACAAACTCATGGCAGTGGAATAACACCTGAAAATGTTCAAAGAGGCCTGGAACGGGTCCGTGTATTGTCTGAGGACGCGGACACCTGGTGGTCGAACCAGTTTGCCAATCCGGCAAATTCAGTTGGTTATCGAAGCCTGGGCCGCGAACTGGAAAACGAGGGTTATTTTGATGCTTTTGTGATGGGAGTGGGTACGGGAGGATGTATCACCGGGGTTGCATCATACTTCAAGGAAGAGAGAAACAAAGAGATCCACATTGTGGCAGTAGAACCAGCTGCTTCACGTAACTTGTCGGGCGGGCCAACCGGCGGACATAAACTGGAGGGAATCGGGCTTGGGTTTATATCTGAAACAGTTCGCATGGATTTGATCGATGAAATCGAAGCCGTATCCGATGAAGAAGCATATGAAACAGCAAGGGCACTTGCACGGAAAGAAGGCCTGTTTGCGGGCCCAACCTCAGGAGCAAATGTAGCAGCAGCAAAAAGAGTAGCCCGAAGACTGGGGCCCGGTAAACATGTAGCAACAATTTTGTGTGATACCGGGCTGCGATATCTGGATGGCGAGCTATTCCAGTCCTAATAAATCCGATCGCACGTAATTTTCATTTAGATCGTCATCCCGGCCTTCACAAAATCTGCACTCAATCGAAGCAACCCATCTCACCACAAGAAAAACCCCACAACAATAAGCCGGGATCTCCCCACCCTGCTATGAAGCTTGCCATCGTCATCCCGGCCTTCACAAAATCTGCACTCAATCGAAGCAACCCATCTCACCACAAGGAAAACCCCACAACGATAAGCCGGGATCTCCAAACATCGCTATCGATTAAAGAAATTCAGGTATCACCTTTAATAAATTCTGAAATCAGATTCATGAATTCTTCCGGCTTTTCTATGAAAGGAAAATGCCCTGACTGACTAATGATACCCAACCGCGCATCCGGAAATGTTTCTTCGAGTTTACGGTCAGCCTCTATCGGTATGGCTTCAATTTCGCCCCTGATAATCAAAACCGGAATGTGGAGATTCTCCAGCTGGGGCAACAGCGGAGTCGGTTCTTTGTGTGGGGCAAGGAACGGTAGCAATTCCTGTGTTTTGAAAAAGTTTTCCGACAGGTTCAGATGAAGTTTGTTTACATCTGATGTGTCGTAAAATGAAGGACGAAAATGGAGCTGAATTAGCCGCTCTTGTATAGTGATATCATGGTTGCCCGCTTCAATTTCCTTTTGCAGCGGTTCCAGGTCTGCCATATTCTGCCGTTCGTAGATTCTGGCGAAGTTTTCGCCAAGCAGATCATCAAACTCGGGTGTTGCCGGCATACTGTTGCATAAAATGAGTGAACTCAGGCTTTCAGGATAGTTGATGGCATAGTGCATGGCCAGAATACCACCCCAGGAGTGGCCCATCAGGTGAATCTTGTCGAACTCAAGTTTTTGCCGCAGGGCTTCAATATCCTCGATCAGCAAATCTAAAGAGAAAGATGTGGAATCCAGGTCAACCGATGAACGTCCCGTACCACGCTGATCGAAGAGAACGAGTTTTAAATCATCCGAAAGATGCTCAAGATGAGGCAGAAAGTAATCATGGCTGAACCCGGGTCCGCCGTGGAGTATAAACAGAGGTTCTCCGGTGCCAATGATTTTAACATGCAGGTCGGTTCCGTTAACAGTAATCGTTTCTGCCTGTTGGATACTATTATTTTTACTGCATCCAAATAAGGATATGAGAAGAAGGGGTAGAATCAACAGGATACGATAGATCAACATGATTAAACCTAATATGAAATTTACCTGTATTTGTAATTTCAAATAATGCCGGGAAAGTTCCTAATGTCAAAACATTGTCCGATATATCTGATTTCACTATCATCTAAAGATTATGAATACTCTCTTTACGATTGGGATTTTCTTGTGTTTTTTTCTTCAGTTTCTGCTATTAAGCAAAAAGAAGTCTTCAGCATCTGACAAATTACTGGGAATCTGGATGTTTGTGCTGGGCCTGCACATGTTCAGTTATTACCTGCATTGGTTAGGTTACTGGGATATATATCCGCATCTTTCAGGCATTCATCATCCATTTCCACTTCTGCATGGCCCGTTTCTCTATCTATATGTTCTGTTTTCATTGCGTGAAAAAGAGCCTGGTAACTGGCTGAATTATCTCCATTTTGTCCCTGCACTTCTTTTCTACATCTACATGATACCGTTTCTGTTTTTCTACACTGCAGAAGAGAAACTGATGTTAAATCATGGGTTGATTGATGACTATTCCGGATTTATCACATTTTCCATATTTGCATTTATCATCTCCGCCGTCGGTTATGCATTAGCATCTTACCGTTTGTTGTACCGATATGAAAACCTGACGAAACAGAATTTTGCATACACCGAATCGATCGACCTCAATTGGCTGAAATTTTTTATTTGGGGAATGGGATTTACCGTTCTGGTTGTCACTGTTATTATCATTTTAGAGGAAGGATTCGGAGTGGTTTTTGGGTTCAATACCGACCCCATCTATTTTATGTTACTGATCACGTTCATTCTCTACCTGGGATATTCGGGTATAAGGCATAAGAATATTTTTTCGGATGAATCCGGCAACAGTCTGAAGATTCATGAACCGAAGTCACCCGGCGAATATACCAGGTCGGGACTCACTGCTGAAGATGCAGCTCAATATCACAAAGATCTGCTTCAACTGATGCACAGCTCAAAACCCTATCTGGATCCTAAACTGAAACTGAGCGATTTGGCAGAAATACTGGATATGTCTGTCAACCATTTATCTCAGGTGATTAACCAGTATGAGGAGAAAAACTTTTTTGATTTTGTGAACTCCTTCCGGATTGATGAGTTTAAACGAAGAGTTGATGATCCAACGTTTGCCAATTACAGTATCCTTGCTAATGCCCTGGATGCGGGTTTTAATTCCAAATCTTCTTTTAACCAGGTGTTCAAAAAAAATACCGGCCAGACACCTTCTGAATATATGAATAGGATTAAGAATCCATAGTGTAGTAAGATTTTATTGGTGTCGTATAATCTGAAAATTTTTTGGCTCTATATTGATCGGTGTGGGTAATAAAAAATGCGAAGCACCATTACTCCCCCTAACAAGGGGCGAAGGGGGGTGTCGATGCATAACTATTTGCACGTAAACTGAACACCCCTCTACCCATAGGGATCCCCGTGGGGAAATCTCCCCTTATTAGGGGAGACTTTGTGTTGCACAAATAAAATAACCCATACAATTCAACATAGAGCCAAAATATATCTCCCCTTCGAACTTCTTTCCCAAACCACGCAAGTCCAATCCTGAAGGTTCGGACGTGTAAATCGTACACACTTACAGGTTTGGACGATTTAGGAAACTGCTTTTCCGATTTTTCTTTCAGTAACCTCAGCGGCTTCAGAATAACGTGGTTCTGAGATGAACATCAACAACACTTCAGGCAATGCATTTATATAAAAAAATTAAGCGAATCGTAGTCATCCTGCTTTATGTGATTATGCTCGTGATAACCATTTCAGTGGTTGTCATGGTGATCTGGATTAACATCAAAAGCAGGCTGAACTGACTTCACATTTTAAAATCTTAAATATTTAAAAAACCATGAAAGCAACCATATTTTTCAAACTCATCTTCACAATTATCTGTATGCCGTGTCTTTTGACATTAGCGCATGCTCAAACAATAACACAAACTGTAAAAGGCAATGTTTTCGATGTACAGACCAAAGAGACTCTGATCGGGGCTACTGTTTTGATCCTCAACAGTGAACCACTATTGGGTTCTGCAACGGATATGAATGGCAATTACACCATAAACCGGGTTCCATTAGGCAGGCAATCCATTCAGGTTCATTATATCGGCTATGAGCCGGTCATTATTCCTGAGATCCTGGTCACATCAGGAAGAGAAGTAGTTGTTGACATAGGGCTGCGGCAATCGATCACAGAATTGGGTGCGCTCATCGTAACTCCTGAAATTATAAAAAACAGGCCTTTGAACTCAATGGCTACAGTAAGCTCCAGATCATTCAGTGTAGAGGAGACTCAACGCTATGCAGGTGCCCTTGATGATCCGGCCCGCCTGGTTTCCGCTTACGCAGGAGTAGCAGTCGGTAATATTCAGGATAATGCAATCATTGTAAGGGGTAACAGCCCGAAAGGTATTTCATGGAGACTTGAAGGCGTGGAGATCCCCACACCACACCATCTCGCAGGTGGAAATGTAGCCGGAGGCGGACTTGTAACCCTCTTTAGCAGCCAGATGATGGGCAATTCAGATTTTCACACCAGTGCATTTCCTGCCGAATTCGGAAATGCACTGGCAGGTGTGTTTGATATGAATTTGAGGATCGGAAACAGTGAAACCCATGAACGGACTTTCCAGGCAGGAACAATGGGACTGGATATCGCCTCCGAGGGGCCAC
>PWLN01000452.1 GCA_003559375.1 Balneolaceae bacterium
ATACCTTTAGCTCTGAAGATGAATCAGCCGGTTATACATTCAGGGCTGATGAACCCTATCAGCGAATTGATTATGTTTTAGCATATGGCCCACTTGCAGAACGTATAGTGGAAGGCAGGCCGCTCTTTGAGGGTGCCTTCAGGACAAATCCGGATGATCCTGGATCGTTTGCTCTTAGTGACCACCTTCCACACCTGGCAGTGTTCGGGCTACAATAATTTTAGCGATAATTTATGAATTAATTCAAACTTGAAATGCATATCATGCAGATTGATAACGATTCTCTGTTCAATTGTGCAAATGCGATATATCATTTTAGTATTATTTTCTCTGTGCGGGTGTGATCTATTTGCTACAGGGGCGGTAACTCAAAACCGGCAGGATAATGATCCTGTACTTTTCACCATTCAGATCGATCAGAAAAGGCAAACCATTCACAATTTCGGGGCATCAGATGCGTGGAGCACGCAGTTTGTTGGAAAATACTGGCCGTTAGAAAAAAGAGAAAAAATTGCCGACCTGCTTTTCAGCCAGGAATTTGATTCTCAGGGTAATCCGAAAGGTATCGGGCTTTCTCTCTGGAGGTTCAATATCGGGGCGGGAAGTGCGATGCAGGGTGAAGAAAGCGGAATAGCAACTGCATGGAGAAGGGCCGAAAGTTTTCTCACGGCAGACAGCACCTACAACTGGCAGAAGCAGCAAGGCCAGCAATGGTTTATGAAAGCCGCACATGATAGAGGGGTAAGACAGTTTACCGGTTTTGTGAACAGTCCGCCGGTATTGCTAACCAAAAACGGCAAAGCACACGGCGACGGCAGCGGCGATGCGAACATCAGCCCGGATAAGTATGAATATTTTGCTGATTATCTGACAAAGATAGCGGCCTACTTCAGGGATTCAGGAGTGCCGCTCACCTATATAAGTCCGGTTAATGAGCCACAGTGGAATTGGGCTTCCGGCAACGGGCAGGAGGGGTCTCCATACCGTAACACCGAGATTGCCGGCGTGGTGGAGGCGCTTGATAAAAAACTCATTGAGTACGGGCTGGATACAAAAATCGAAATCCCGGAGACTGCACAAATCGATTTTCTTTATTCGCGAAACAGTGACGGCCGGGGCAATCAAGCGGAATTTTTTTTCGGCCGGGAAAGCACCGTCAGGGAACTGCCCTCCCTTGCAAGGAAAATGGCGGGGCACAGTTATTTTACAACGTATCCTGTGGATAGGATGATTGAACAGCGGCAAAAGTTATGGGAATCCATTCAGGATACCGATCGCGGTCTGGAATACTGGATGACAGAATTCTGTGTACTTGGCAATGTTGACGGGGTGCTGCAGGGAAACGGCCGCGACCTTGGTATTGATCCGGCACTATATGTTGCCCGGGTAATGCATTATGACCTTACCATCGCCAACGCTTCCGCCTGGCAGTGGTGGCTGGGAGTGAGTCCTTATGATTATAAAGACGGCCTGGTTTATATCGATAATGATTTTTATGACGGAGAGGTGTATGATTCCAAAATTCTCTGGGCCATTGGCAATTACAGCCGCTTCATCAGGCCGGGTTCGGTAAGAATTGAAGTAAGCCGTTCAGATAACTTATCTCCGATTGATGCAGCAAACGAGATTCTGGTTTCCTCCTTTATGCACCCGGAAGACCGCCGGGTTACCCTCATAGCTATTAATTACAGTGAAAAAGACCGTGAGATCAAAATAGGTACAACCGGTATGGCTGCCGGTACGGTTACCGAATGGAAGCGTTATGTCACATCTTCACAATACAACCTTGAGAAAAAACCATCAGTTCTTCCGGACGAGTTAATTACGATCCCCGCCCGGTCTGTTGTAAGCATGACCTCGTCCGTCAGGTGAAGCGGCCTCGCCTGCCCGGTGCTATGCTCCCTCGTCTGTCCAGTGCCTTTCTGGACTGACGAATGTAGGGGAATTGGCTGCGAGAAGGTGCCCCGGGAGACTCGACAGACGAGGAAAGCACTCGTCAGTCGATGGGCCGTTTCCCTCGTCTGTCCAGTGCCTTTCTGGACTGACGAATGTTAGGGGCTTGGTTGCACGATGGTGCCCAGTAAGATTCGACAGACGAGAACTGCACTCGTCAGTCGAGGAAGAAGTGAATAAAATATCTTAATTAATTTGTGTGATTTGGAAGTTTGATTTATAATTATTAAAAACTATTAACAATCGGTTAATATCAAATTCAGGTTAAATAACATTAAGTTTACATGTAATTCTAATCTTTTATTTAATACAACTAAATTAATGTAATTCATTTGACAGTAACCGGTAATTTTCTGTATTTCTGTTAGTGATAAAAACCGTTTTTTACCATAGACTTTAGTGATTGTTAAAGGACCACCCTTGTTGGAAGATTCAGCTGAGGAGGGATATAGCCATATTCCGCCTGAACTGATGGCAGAAAAACTGCTTGCAAGAAAGGTGCGTGAAGAAGGAGACAGGGATGCATTTGAAACGCTGTTTCGTACCTATTATAAACGGCTGCACGGATTTGCATTTACCTATGTTCGCCAGGTTGAAACTGCAGAGGATATCATTCAATCGGTATTCCTGAAAATTTGGATAGACAGGGAATGCTGGAATCCACAGGGCACGGTGCAATCGTACCTTTTTACTGCGGTACGCAATGAGGCATTGAATATACTAAGGCATAAACAGGTGGTTATCGAAACTGAAATTGACGTAATACAAAGGTTTCGTGAGTTAAATAATCCTGTACAATCATATGAACAATCCGACCTGAAAGTATTTCAAAATCAAGTACAAAAAGGCATTGACCTTTTACCTTGCCGATGCAGGCAGATTTATTTACTGAACCGCAGAAGTGGCCTTACCTACACTGAAATTGCCGAATATCTCGGAATATCCATAAATACAGTGAACACACAGATGGGCCGCGCCCTTCAATTCCTTCGCGACCATCTATCAAAATACCTTCCAGCATTTATTGCATCCGGTATATCCAGGCTGTTGTTTTGAGTCAACCCATCGAACCCCTCGTCTGCCAACATTCCCTCGTCTGCCCGGTGCATTTCCGGGCTGACGAATGTTAGGGGGCTTGGTTGTGGCCCAACTACGTGTAGACTTCGTTGGGTAAAGATGCGTATCGGAGAGATTCGACAGACGAGGACTGCACTCGTCAGTCGAGGAGCCGTTTCCCTCGTCTGCCCAGTGCCTTTCTGGGCTGACGAATGTAAGGGGGCTTGGCTGTGGGATGGCGCCCCGGGAGATTCGACAGACGAGAACTGCACTCGTCAGTCGAAGGATGTCATAATTTCTAACAGGCACTACGTAGTAAAATCGTACTCAAAACGGTCAATACCCGGCCTTGGGACTGGATATTTACCATCAGCATCTGCCTGTAACGGTGCAGGAGAATTCTCCGTTAATTTGTCAAGGCCGGGAGCGAATTCGTGCTCGCAGTTCAGCATTTCATCATACGTAATGATCCGGCCGGTATGTGCAGCCATTCGTCCCATGGAGGTTACCAGGCTGGCTTCTGCTCCTCGTTTCGCTTCATTGAATGGCTTGTCTTCACGAATTGCATCAATCAGGAGATCCCATTCAACCTGGTATGGGTTAGGCTCCGGCCTGGAGAATGCCCAGGTAATGTCATCATTTTTTTCCAGGTTCTGTCCTTTGTAGATTCGGCACCTGGCCGGATAGTGGGCACTCTCCGAAATCACTGCAGATCCTTTGGTACCATGTACATAACTGGCAAATTCAGGATGGCACCCATCAATAGATCTGCCGTAAAAGAATAACTTGGTGCCATCAGCAAAGGTGTATTCTGTTGAATAGTTATCGAAATTCTGATCCACCGAATTGCCGCGGAAATGCCTGCCTCCGGTAGACTGGGCCTTTACCGGCCAGGCGTTCTTCATCCAGCAGCATTCATCTATGTTATGTATATAAAAATCACTGTAACTGCCTCCGCTGGCCCACAGAAAACTGTGAAAACGCTGTGTCTGGTAGAGCATTTCACTGATATGATCCGGCTTGGGATCGGAGCTGAAAAATCCGATTGGCCCGTGCATCCTGTAAGCCCGCATGGTTAGAATATCGCCAATCTGGCCATCCTGAATACGGTCGTAAAGTTCCCCTCTTGCTTCACAATGACGGCACATCAGCCCGACACCAACTTTCAGGTTCTTTTTCTCGGATTCTTCCGCAAGCTGCAGAAACTTTCGTGTAGTAGGACCGTCAACGGTTAAAGGTTTTTCCATGAATACATTCAGGCCTTTATCTATGGCGTATTTAAAGTGAACCCAGCGAAATGCAGGAGGGGTGGCTAATATGACAACATCACCCGGACTGAGACAATCCATGGCATCCTTATACGAATCGAAACCAACGAATTTGCGTTCTTCAGGAACATCAACCTTTTCGGGATGAGCTCTTCTTATATTGTAACTGCGTTCTATACGTTCCTTGAATATGTCAGCCATGGCCACGAGTTTGATTGGGCCGTTATTTACGGAAAGGGCATTGGCAGCCGCGCCTGTCCCCCTGCCACCGCAACCGACTAATGCTACCTTAATGGTGTTGTCTTCGGCAGCATAAACATTTGGAATGAACCCTGCTGCCAGAGCCGTTGTGACGGTGAATTTCCCCGCATCTTTAATGAATTTGCGGCGTGATAAAGGCTTATGAAAAGAATCATTCATATTGTTACTCTTTTTATTTTGATTCTACGTGGTTTTAAATCTTGAATCCCATCTAATATTTAAAAAAACGTTCTTGAAACAACATCCCAATTGCAAAGGCCCTATACGACCAATGGAACATTAGCTCCTTTAAATATGATTAAAAAATCTTTTAAAACGAAGTAATCCTTTTTAAAAAAAAGGTATAGGAAAGGATTTGTGATGCCATCCGGAGAGATTCGACAGACGAGGACTGCACTCGTCAGTCGAGGGGGGTGATGCTCCCTCGTCTGTCCAGTGCCTTTCTGGGCTGACGAATGTTGGGGGCTTGGTTGTGGGGTGGTGGCCCGGGAGATTCGACAGACGAGAACTGCACTCGTCAGTCGAGGGGTGGGGATGGGCTTGATTTATTCTCAATAATTTGAGTTATTTGATCTTCAAATCTGTGAATAAAAAAATAGATATGAAATTTTATCAAGAGAGAATCTACCATGTTTATAACCAGGGGAATAATCGTCAAAACATATTTTTTGAGAGAAAAAATTATCTTTTTTTCCTGAATAAAATGAGAACTCATCTTAATCAACACTGTGATATCCTTTCATGGTGCCTGATGCCGAACCATTTTCACTGGATGATACGGACACATTCAGATTATGATGAAAATTTTGAAAATCAATTACTGGATACAAATGCTCCTAAAATTGATCCACTAAACAGATCTATTTCTGTTCTGTTAAGCTCGTACACTAAAGCAATAAACAGGATGTATCATCGAACAGGGTCATTATTCCGCAAACGTACAAAGTCAATTGACCTGTCACCAGATGATTATGCTGACAATCATCATCCTCTCGTATGTTTTCTATACATTCATCAAAACCCGCTAAAAGCCAGGCTGGTAAACAAATTGGAAGATTGGGAATTCTCTTCTTTCCGGGATTATGCAGGTTTACGGGAGGGTACCTTGTGCAAAATTGATCAAACACAAATGCTTCTTGAATTGCCATCCAGCCACCAGGAATTCAGGAAACTTTCATATCAAACAATCCCTGATCATTTGTTAAGTCCATACCCTCGTCTGCCCAGTGCCTTTCTGGGCAGACGAATGTAAGGGGTTTGGTTGCGGGGTGCGTGACCCGGGAGATTCGACAGACGAGAACTGCACTCGTCAGTCGAGGGTAGTGAGAGTTGAATTATCCAGTTCAAATCAAAATTAACGGATTATTTCTATTCTGTCTGAATAAGCAGTAATAAAACGTGCATCAGGTAGTTTACTCAGAATCAGAAGCCAAAAGCTTGTAAAATAAGCATGAAGTTCAGACAAGGTCTTATTTCCAAGTTTAAAATAAATAACAACTGGCCCGGTTTCATCGAACAAGGCTCTGTGGTAAAAATCAGCATCTTTCGTCAGGATAGTCAAGTTTTTCTCCCGAGCATACTCCCAGATAGCTTTGTCACTCATTCGCGGATTGATATCAAATACATGAATAAATTCGTCGCTTTTAAAAAAAGAAAAATTTTTGGGTAGGTTTACATCAACCAGAAATCTCATGGTTTCACTTAAACCGATTCGGTTGTTACTTCATGATCAGACATCTTAGCTGCAAACTGTAAGGCAGCAAGAATATCCTCTCTTTCAAGTACCGGATAGGCATCCAGAATATTTTCCATAGAATCACCGGCAGCCAGGTATTCCAATACTGTTTTTACAGTGATACGCATGCCACGTATCGTTGGCTTACCGTTACACACCTCAGGGTCAATGGTTATTCTATCCACTAAATTATTCATAATCACTATTAATCATGTTTAATTGACGAGTAAAAATAACGGTTGGCTTCCCGGATTGTTTTTTTCATTCATATGGCTCTTTAAGGAAAGGTCAAAAACCTTCTTTGTAAAGTAATATTTTTTCGGAGAATATACACTCGTCAGTCGAGGGGTGATGCTCCCTCGTCTGCCCAGTGCCTTTCTGGGCTGACGAATGCAGGGGGCTTGGTTGTGGGGTGGTGGCCTGGGAGATTCGACAGACGAGGACTGCACTCGTCAGTCGAAGGTAGAAAAAAATAAAATTTTTTGTCATAGTGCCGGCTTTCCCGGGTGTATTAGCTTTTAGTAACCTGAAAATTAGATTGAACCATATTGAACAAACATCAAAATTTACCGTGGGAAAAGCTGGCACAATACTTTGCCGGTGAATTAACGGGGGAGGAATACAAGAGAATGATAAATTGGATCAATGCCGACCCCGAAAGAGAACAACAAATCAGGAATCTCTATAAAATATGGACTGAATCAGAATCTTTTCCATATCACCTGAATACCGATGAGGCATGGCAGAGACTGTCTGCTTCTATGGATGATTCTGAGATGGACATAGCTAAAGATACTGCCGGTTCAAATCGACCTGTGGCTTTGTATAAACTGGCATCCTCACCAAAATTCCGTAAGGCCGGCGTTTTTGCGCGCCGTGTGGC
>PWLN01000407.1 GCA_003559375.1 Balneolaceae bacterium
AATCAGGAAGATTAACGGAGGATAATTCGAAAGTACCGGAAAAATTAAGGTCTGTTTCTTCATGAATACCCATCAGAATTCGCCATGCAGTAATCATCCTCTGTAATTCTATCGCCTGATCATCTATGATTGCCTGCAAGTGGAAATTGCTCATTTCAATCATCCTGTTATCAATCAATGATGTCTCTCCCTCCTCTGTAATTCTGGCCGATGCTGTTTGAAGCCTGTCAAGATAAACTGTAAGGCTTTCAACCATCTTCATATGCTTTTCCAACAAAACAATTCTTACAAATCCCAGTCTTGCAGAGGCAAGAAACTCAGTTCTGTTCATTTCGGTTTGTTGTTCATAGTACCTGATACGGCTGTCCCTGAGGTTTTGCAGACTGCGAAAATGGCCGGGAGTTCTGAATTCCTTCTGCAAAAAGAAATCGTGTTCATAGAGGTTCTCATCGCCATCATTTAAAAATTCGAGATTATAGGCAATGGATGGATTAATCCGTGCGGCATCAGACCTTTCACCGGAAATATCATAAGCCAGCCTTTTCTCTAACTGTTGCCACACAGGGCTATATTGCCGGGAAAGTTCCTCGACCTGATCTAATGTTATTTCAAGGGATTGTGCCTGTAACCCAAACGCCATCATAACTATCGGATAGAACAGACAGCGCTTAGACCAAACAGAAAGGGTTCTGTATAAGTTAGTAAGTATAGAAATGGGTACTTCTATGTTATACTCCGGAAGTTATCGTTATAAATGCCAATTTTTCAGGCATCTTGTTACCTTTATTTGACCAATTTATGAGTCAATGATGAAAGTTAAATCGATATGTTTTAAGATACATTCTAAACTTGATGGACAACTGTAAAAAATATTCAACGAGTATGATTTATGTACTCTCCTGCCCTTCAGTACAAATATTGAGTGAGCCCCGGTTACACAGACCTTCTGTGCCATTCAGTGTCTTCTGTAGCAACAAAAAAACAACTACTGCTGCCATGCATTCAGTATTCATGGCTGTATAATGTAATACGGTTTTATCAGCCCTTATAATCCAGCAAAATTACCCGGATTAGATACTATACCCATCCGGAATAATAGCGCCCTTCTGAATAATCACAATGCCGTCAACGACTGAGTGTTTTTCATATTCGCCATCTTCAAGATGCGTACCTCCGGTAATTTTTACATCGTTGCCAATTCGCGCATTTTTATCGATAATGGCTCTGCTGATGAAGCATCTCTGTCCTATTCCCATCAAAGGCCGATCCGGAGACTGCAAATCAAAATCTTCATTGGTTGCAAAATGGTCATTACCCATAACGATTGAGGTTTCGATCGTGGTACCCTTGCCTATTCGAGACCGGATACCAATTACAGATCGTTCTATCCGGCTTGCTTCAATAATACAGCCTTCGGCCACAAGTACCCTTTCAAGATTGGTGCCCGTTAGTTTGGATGCAGGAAGTAACCGTGCCCTGGTATAGATAACCTGTTCGTTATCATATAGGTTAAAAGCAGGTAACGGATCACTAAGTTCAAGGTTGGCTTCATAAAAAGATCCAATGGTTCCGATATCTGTCCAGTATCCTTTAAATGAATAACTTGATACCCTTTTCCCCTCTTCAATTGCTTTTGGTATAATTTCCTTGCCGAAATCGGTTGCATCAGGATTCTCGCTAAACAGTTTCAGCATCACATCTTTGCTGAAAACATAGATACCCATGGATGCAAGATAAACCCTGCCCTGAGCCTGCATTTCAGGTGAAGTTTCTGATGCCCATTTATCCAGTTCCTCTGCCGGGGGTTTCTCCACAAAACTTTCGATCATCCCCTCTTCATTGGTTTTCATAATGCCAAAGCCTGTTGCCTCCGATGCATCTACGGGTATAGTGGCAACCGTTAAATCGGCATTATCTCTTTTATGCACTTCAAGCAATTTTCTGTAATCCATTTGATAGAGCTGGTCGCCGGATAAGATCAGAACATGGCTGTAGTCGTAATTAGAAATATGGTGGATGGATTGCCTTACAGCATCAGCGGTTCCCTGGAACCAGTTTTGGCTTTTGGGGGTTTGTTCAGCAGCCAGTATATCAACAAATCCATATGAAAAATTATCAAAATTGTACGTGTTTTTGATATGCCTGTTGAGTGATGCGGAATTAAACTGGGTTAATACAAAAATTTTTCTGATTCGTGAATTCAGACAGTTTGAAATCGGTATATCAACCAATCTGTATTTACCAGCTATGGGTACAGCAGGTTTGCTTCTGTGTCTTGTAAGTGGGTCTAAACGGGTTCCTCTTCCGCCGCCAAGTATAATCGCAATTGTTGAATCTTCCATAGTTTTATGTCTCATTTTTCATTGATTGATACATTTCTATATAGTTTTTTGCAGCTTTGTCCCAGGAAAAATCCAGGCTCATGATTTTCCTGCGTATATTGTCAAATAAACGTTTTTTATGATATAATTCCACTCCCCTTTCAACAGTAGTTAAAGCTTCCTGAAGATTAAAATTATTGAAAACGAGGCCGTATCCGTCTTCTTTAGAAATATCTATTACAGTATCAGCCAAACCACCGGTTTTCCTGACCAAAGGTATGGTGCCATATCTCATAGAATAAAGCTGATTTAGCCCGCAGGGTTCCACACGAGATGGCATTAATAGAAAATCAGTGCCTGCATAGATGATGTGCGCGAGGCGTTCATTGTACTCAAGCCTCGAATCGAAATAACCCGTATGTTCTCCTTGCAGCCCCTCAAAAACCGCATGCAGGTAAGGTTCACCTGTTCCCAGAACTAAAAAGGAGGCTTCAATCTTACGGTATTTACATTCCCTGATTAAATCAGGAATCATATCAGCCCCTTTTTCCCTCACAAGCCTGCCAATAAACGAAAAAAGCGGCCTCTCACTTTTCAGGCCAAATTCATCACATAAATAGGTTTTATTTTTTTCTTTACCCGGTTTAAAATCTGTAGCTGAATAGTTTTCGATAAGGAAATCATCTGATTCCGGATTCCACACTTCGTTGTCTATTCCATTTAGTATTCCTACGGATTTTTGAGCCTCTTTCCGTAAGAGAATTTCCAGGCCATGACAATATTCCTGGAGTTCTTTTAAATACCCTTTTGATACCGTACTTACTCTCCAGGCGGTTTTAATTCCCGCTGCCAGAGAATTAAGTTGTCCATCCCAGTCCAGCAGGCCAGTATAAAACGGATCGAAGGCGGGCAACAATCCTGCATTTGCCATTTCATAGCGCCCCTGATATTCGCCATTATGAATGGTGAGTACTGTAGGCAGGGATTTAAGAGAACTGAAATGATAACTTTGCGTAATCATGAATGGAATAAGTGCAGTGTGATGGTCATGACAATGAATCACATCCGGTTTGGTTTCCTGTTGCTGTATCCATTCCAGAGAAGCAATCTGAAAACTGAGAAAACGCTCTTTCTCATCCCAGTAAGGAAATCCTGACCAGGGATCAAGATAAACACCCGGACGATCGAAGCGGCCGGGAATATCAACGAGTATCAATTCAAAACCGAGTTTTGGCTTTACCAGTCGGCTCACCCTGAAAGTAAATGAGGAATGCCCCAGGGGAGCCCGTCCTTCATAAATCAGTTCCGTCTCTGCTCTCTGGAGCCATTTATTATGATAATGAGGTAAAACAACAGAAGCGCGATGCCCGGCTTTATTCAGGTATTTTGGAAGTGCGCCGGCAACATCGCCAAGCCCTCCTGCTTTTGCAACCGGATAGCATTCTGCCGTAATATGGATGATGTTCATTTTTTTGTATTACGTTCGTTAAAATCGAACCCTTAATCAATTTCTGTCGTAAGAAATAAAAACATTACGCCATCTGCAATGCTCTTTACGTTATGATAATATACCTAAAGGTATCTTTCTTAGGTACTTTCTGCTACTACAATATCTGCAAATTATTTCTTGTTTTCTGAAGTAAATTAAATTTTTTTAAGTCTCATTTTCTTCATAGACTTATGACTGTTTTTTTCTGACGAAATATCAAAAAAATCTATATGATAAATCCCATTCAGGTTTCTGGCCTCTCCAAGTCTTTTGGTAAAACGAAGGCAGTGGAAAGTGCCTCTTTCAGTGTGGATAAAGGAAAAATATTCGGACTTCTGGGGCCAAATGGTGCCGGTAAAACCACAACGATCCGGATGATTAACTACATCATCCCGCCGGATGAAGGCGAAATTCGTATAAACGGCGAACATGTAAGCCCTAAAACCCAAAAGTGGATCGGCTATATGCCTGAAGAACGAGGCTTGTATAAAAAAATGAAAGTCGGTGAACAACTGCTTTATCTTGCCCAGTTAAAAGGTTTGAGTGCGGCCGATGCCCGTGAAAAAATCCGGTTCTGGCTCAAGCGGTTCAGTGCTTATGACTGGCACTCAAAAGTGGTAGGTGAACTTTCAAAAGGAATGAGCCAAAAAATTCAGTTCATTGCTACCATCGTACACGATCCTGATATCTACATATTTGATGAACCCTTCAGTGGCCTGGACCCAATCAACAGTGAGCTGTTGAAAGAAATTATCATCGAATTGCGAGATAAGGGAAAAACCATTCTTTTCTCAACTCATCGCATGGAGCAGGTTGAACAGATGTGTGATGATATTTGCCTGTTTAACAATGGCAAAGTTGTACTGACAGGCAACCTCCGCAAGGTGAAAAAAGATTTCGGCAAAAATACTGTACTCATCGAATTTGAGGGGGATTCAACTTTTCTTGATGAACTAACGGATGTACGTATTAATAACAGGTCAACAAATTTTGCCGAGATCAGAATTTTGAATGGCCTGAATCATCAGCAAATTCTACGCATCGCAATGGAGAAAGCAGAGATTCATAAATTTCAATTGGTTGAACCATCATTAAATGAAATCTTCATATCCACAGTTGGAGAAGATAATATCAAAAATAAAGAGCTTTTAAAATGAATTGGCGTCAAATATTTCTTGTATTAAAGCGCGAATATATTACCCGTGTGCGCAGCAAAGGGTTTATTTGGGCAACTATTTTGGTGCCAGTGGGTTTCGCAGCTTTTATCGGAATCATGGTATTTATTGCTGTCTGGGAAAGTGATGTGGCTTTTGAACTGGCTATAAAGGATGAAACCGGTAATATTGCCGAATCCTTGCGTAATCTGAATGAACGCCGGTATCTCGATTATTCTCATATTGATGTTGATTCTCTCCGCACCATGGTGCAGCGGGAACTGATAACCGGGTATGTTGTAATTACCGAAGAGAATATTTCGGATGGCAGGAATCCTGAGCTGATATACAGCGGTAGCGGAGGCATGGAATTCATATTGTCGGTTGAATCAGATTTCAGGCAGGTTATACGTGAGGAAAAAATCAGGCGGGCTGATGTCTCTGAAGAAATACAGCAAATCTATGAGTCAAGGATATCTCTTGAAACACGCCGGCTTACAAGAGAAGGCGAAGAGCAGGATGATGACACAATTTTTCTTTCATTTGTCGGTATGATTCTTGGAATCATCATTTTTGTAGCCATTTTCAGTTATGGCGGTTATATAACCCGGGGCGTGATTGAGGAAAAAACGAACCGGATTATTGAAGTCATCGCATCTTCTGTTAAACCCATAGAATTGCTAACAGGAAAAATGGCTGGTGTGGGTGCTTTGGCGATCACTCAATTCGGAATCTGGATTCTCGCTTTCATGGGGTTATCCGCTATTGCAGGGCCAGTGGCAATGTCGCTCATGGAACCTTCACAAATGGCTGGAGACATGGCAGCTGTGGAAGCCGAACTACCCGCAATTTTCAACCTTCCGTCTCTCGAAACATCTTTGATTATCTATTTCATACTCTTTTTTATTCTTGGCTACCTGCTTTACAGTTCACTATTCGCAGCAATCGGTTCAGCGGCCGATTCGGATACCGATACACAGCAGCTTATGATGCCGATCACTATTCCGATCATGATCGCCTACTTTATCATGTTCCATACCTGGCGAAGCCCAGACAGTGTGCTGTCTATTGTGAGTTCCATCATACCGTTTTTCTCGCCCATTCTGATGGTGACAAGGATTGCCATCACAGATGTACCCTTCTGGCAGATAAGCCTGGCTATTGTACTGATGATGATAACCTTTGCAGGAACCATGTGGCTTAGCTCCAAGATTTATAAAGTAGGAATATTAAGTTATGGCAGTACAGTTGGTTATAAGGATCTTTTGAAATGGATAAGGCAATAAGGCCAGTCAGCTGACGAGTCTATCCGAATTCATCACATTATATTTTATTGGTACATCTTCCGAAAAACTCGTCAGCTGACTTTCGCTGACTTTTGCTGACTTTCCGTGTCTTTCATGCAATAAATCATCTGAGCATCATTCTTACGCGGGCATCGAATTCATCGTCAATTCGCTGTTCAACAATCTGGCGGCGTTGTTGTGCATTCAATCTGTCGAGTGCCCGGGCTGCGCTGTAACGTATTCGAGGGTGATTATCAGTTAATAAGCCGGGAAGCCTGTTATTCCAGTTAGTTGGAGATTGATCGAACTCAAGTATAATATCTAAAACTGCATGCCGGATAGCGAATGGAAACTCTGTAGAAATAAAGGTTGATGATATATCGACTGCAGCTTCAGCGCCACCTTTTTCAGCCAGCAGGCGAAGTAGAAGCGGCACTTCACTTAATACGTTTTCCCGTGTAACGAAATCAGATACATAACCCTGGAATTGATCAACGGTTGCAGCTTCACTGAGGGAATAAATTGCCTCGCGACGTATATCAGGATTATTGGTTTGGATCACGATTGTCCTGAGCCGGCTGATCACCCGTTCATTGTTAGCGAAATTGGCAAGGGCTTCGGTAGCAGCAAGCTGAACTGCAGCCGGCTGCTGTGCAGAAGTAAATTGAATAAACCGTTCATCCGTTCCGGATGCCCCTGCAGTTAATCTGGAAATAGATCGTACAATTTCTGCTACTACTTCTGAATCCGTTTCAAATTGCAATAAATCGTTCAGGGCAAGTTGCAGGTCCGGGTTTTCAGTATATCTTGACAGCCCTCTTGCTGCATCTGCACGCCTTTTTGGATTATCATCATTACGTAAC
>PWLN01000369.1 GCA_003559375.1 Balneolaceae bacterium
CGGGAATCGGTGGTCATCAAATCGTTGTAATTGGTTATGAAATTGATATGGTTTCGGCGGCAAAAAGTACATTGAAACTCCTCTACCATAATCCACAAAATGCAGATGTACCTGGTGTGGGTTTGGAATCCATGTACACCTGGGCTGATTTTGAATGGCTGATGAAGGATAAATGGGCGCAAGAGCTTTATCAAATATTATATGCCGATCAACCGGTTCCCAATAACAGGCCTCTTCAAACTATTGCAACGCCGATATTTGATAAGCCCAGCTCAGAGGACGGAAGCTCTGTAGGCAACAGTGAACTTGCTATCGTCATAGAAAGAAGAAGCCCATCAACCGGACTAATCGTCGATCACAATATTGATATGGTATATGATCGCCGAAAAGCGAATGGATATAAATGGATGCTTCGCAACCGGCCTGATGACATCGAATTGGATGTGATACCTGATAGTGTTCGTGCAATCAAATTAGTGCAGCCGGTATATAATGCAGATGATGTATCTGAGAATCTGACACTACTGGTTGAAGCTTACGATTTGAATGAAGGAGAACGATTACACACTGAAAGAGTGCATAAACGGGTTGCACACGGCATAGATCGTTTCAATATGCGAATTCCGTTAGATGATTTTTTTGACGCGGAAGAGGAGAGAGAAATTACCGTGTACGTACAATTACTCAAAGATGATCATCTGTTTTTAGATGGTTATCGATTTAAATTCACTCTTGAACCCAGAGAATCAATTATGTTAGACTATGTACGTAAATATGAAATTACAAGACTATTTACACGGTGGAATGATGTATTTGGGGAGACACATTCATCAATGACACAAACCAGGTATAACAGTGATGATTATATTCAGTTATCCTTTAGCGGTGAGAGCTTTTTACGACGAACACCTTTAGATCAAATTCGTGAAGAAGAAGACAAGGTAATAACATGGTCAGGTGAAAATGTTGTTAGTGTACGCTTTGATGATAATAAAAATCCCAAAGAAATTGCTCAGTTAAGATTAAGTGGAGCCACAACATACAGAGTCGATTATCTTGGCCTGAAAGACAGAGACGGTAAAGATGTAGAACTTTATGAAACTGAGGAATCTGTATGGGAGAGTATTTACGGCAATATCACTATCAATGAAGATAATATTCAGAATAATGATATTGTAATTAAGATAACTGGTACTGAAGTCTGTGATTATATTATAAGCAACACCAGTAACAGTTATAGCAGAACATATATGAATGATGTTTTATCAAGTTCTGTAAAAATAGATTTAGGAGATTATTTCTGCAAAGATGACGCAGAATTAAGCCTGAGGATCAGACGCTAACAAGTATCATTGCCACTTATGGCACAGAATAACACATAACGTACCCCAACGAGCAAAAACATGGTATTTCTATAGTTCCCTGTAGCTTGGATCAGTGTCTAATCTGGTGATGATGTTGTTTATTGGTATGGCGCCGAATAGAAATACCATGTTTGCCCGGTTACGGTTATAGTTCCCGGATATAAATATTCCTGAACTGTACCAGTGACGGAGAACTAGCCCATTGGCCATCTATTTTGTGCCCGTGATGCTGAAGCCCGATTGGCCCGCTTTCGGCAACTCCAGGAAGATGAGCGCCATCCAGCACGGTGTGTCCATTCAGAACCACTGTTAAGTATTCTCCGCGCATTGTTATCTCAAAGGTATTCCATTCACCGATATTGTTGTCGGCATGCAGTTTGGGAGTAACTCCCGCAATCACTTCAGGCGGCATGTTTCTGTCCATACGGTAACCATACACTTCTCCGGATCCTATAGGCCAGGTCCAGATATTTACCTGCGCTTTGGGCTGTCCGCGCAAATAAATTCCGGAGTCTGAATCAGGTATCGACATACGAATCTCATTTCCATTTTCATCCAGCTTATGTGTCCCGTCGGGCAATATGAGCGGAACATTGGGATTAATAAACGGAGTTTCCTTGATTCTCCAGTCGAGTTTCAAGGTGAAGTCGGCATAATCTCTTTCTGTCCAGAGATCTTTACTCCCTTCAGCCTGACTCATTGCGTCATAATCGATCACCCCATCAATCACTTTCCAATGCCCGCCATCGCCCTCCGGAACAATCCAGCCGGTAAAATCCTGGCCATTAAACAGGGAAACCCATTCATTGGATTGAGTTTCAAAGATGGGTTCGTCTGATGAACCGGTCAGAAATAGTAAAGTGCCGGTAAAAAAAGCAGCAGTGATAATAGATATGAAGGTACCCGTAGTAAAAAAATATTTTTTCATAATATGTAATAATTTTAAACTGAATATTGAAACAAATGGATCTTAATGAGAGATAAGGAATCACCCAAAAAAAAACAATGGAAGTGCGATGGATATTATTGCCGGGCTTGCTTATTAACCTTTTGATGTAAAATAAATCAGGTATCAGGAGTGTTTATTAGGTAGAGTGTAACTAAATTGAATCTGAAGAAATATTGTGATTTCAGTAAATTTTGATTACTGTTTTAAATCTGAAAACAAAACTGAAATATGATGAAATTCATCCTGCCGATCTTACTTTTCATTTCATTGATCATATTTTCAGGATGCGCCACAAGCAGCACAGTAACGCATGACAGGCCCGGTTCCACTGTAAACGTTCATAATCCGAATCTTGGCCTTGATGATTACCTGAACAGGCTTTCAGGTGTTCGTGTTTACGGTACCGGACAATATGCACGGGTGCAAATCCGGGGAGGATCAAGTTTCGAATTGCCGCATACGCCGCTTTTTGTACTGGACGGTATCCGGCTTGGCCGTGATTTTTCGAGTGTATACCGTATGGTTGACATGAACAAAGTTAACAGTGTTCGGTTATTAAATACATCGCGTGCCACCCTGCTATATGGGCATGATGGGTATGCCGGTGCTATTGAGATCATTACTGAAGAGTAACTTATTTACGATTCCCGGGAAATGAACCGGTCTTTTCCCTGAGATCGAAGCATGCCTGTCTCTCTTGAATTACAAAATTGGTGAAACAAAACAATTTAAATCCCGAAAAAGAGTTTAAATAAGTTTACAGGTACGAACCTGACTGCAAATTATCTAATAAAAAAAGCTTTCCGGATGCGACATCTTACTACTCTTCTTTTGATCTCAGGACTCTTCACAATTTGGGGATGTGCAGCCACAAGCGGCACATCATCTGAAAACCGGTCATCCCGGTCAAGCTCCCAGGTAATGGTAGACAACCCAAACCTTGGCCTGGATGTATACATTAATCGCCTGAATGGTGTTCGTGTACAGGGAACCGGACAAAACGCAATTGTTATTGTGCGCGGGGCATCATCAACAACGATTATGTCGGATCCCCGTCCGATTTTTATTGTGGATGGCGTGAATATGGGGCGTGATTTTTCGAGAATATACCGTGCAGTGGATATGAATAAGGTGTCCTCGGTAGGAGTGATCCAGTCATCTCGCGCCACGATTCTGTATGGCCATGAAGGCAGCAATGGCGCAATTGAGATCCGTACTGAAATTTAAAATAACCTCTGCTTATTCAGGGATAAATGTAAGTGTAACGGGCAATCCCGTATCCGGTGCCATAATCAGGTTATCCACTACTACCTTCAAATCAATTTGACGATAGGTAGCTGGATTTTCAGCATAAATCCTGATTGTTGTCTGTTTGCCTGACGGTAAACGTTTCATTTCAAAGAAAGTGAGTGACGGATCATTTCCATCAGCCCGCGACAGGTTGAAAGGCACATCTGTGGGGTTATTGATAACGACCTGAAAACCGTTATCTGTTTTTACTACCGATTCAATGACGATGGAATTGTGAAATATTGCATCCAGAAAATTTCTGTGGCCAATCAGAATATCCTGGTAAAATGCCATTGTACGCCGGGCAAATAAAGCTTCCCGTATTCCCTCAATAGATCTCTCTTTTGCAAAAATCAAAGTCATTGTTCGTTTTTCACCTTCATGCAGGGCATATGTCATTCCAATGGGGGCATGTACATCGGTATTGGCTATAATTGCAAGGTTTTTTTCCATTGCCCATTGATGTGCAACCGGGTTATAGCGCCTTCCATTTACCACTTCAATGCCGTGCATCAAATCATTATCAAGAAGCCAGGTGTGTTCTTCCCACCATAATGTGGTGGCTTCAGGATAATGAAAACTTGCCGGATGGTTCCAGAAGATAAATGCATCCTGCTCCCTTGCCGCCTGAAAGGCCTCTTTCCACTGTGGATGAGGAGTGTTTACTTTATTGGCATCCGTAAGGAAAATGGCATTATGATGACCCGGTGGCATGGTGCGTGATATTTCCACGCCATTCACTGCAATCACATTTCTTCTTTCGGCTACTTCATTTGCGATCTCAAAAGGCCGGTTTCGGTCAGGGAAAAATCCTCCTTCCCTGTCAACCTCCAGGTCATCACCAAAAACACTTTTCAACCTGAAGAGATTTGTACTTTCAACATGGTCGGTTATCGCAATGATATCTATGCCTTCACTCCAGGCTTCTTCAATCCGTATTGTAGGCCAAACATGCCCGTCAGAAAATACGGTATGGGTGTGAAGGTCGGCTGTTAACGTTTTATATCCCAGCACATCGGGAATCAGTATGGTGGGTTGGTTCTGGGCGAATCCGGTGATGTTTACGAGAAAGAAAAAGGATAAAAAAATCGGTATGGATCGTATCATTTGTTGAATTATGCTTTTTGGATTTGGAGAAGAATGAACTGTATTTTGATTTCGGCTAAAAGGTGCGAATGGCACGTACCATGTGGTTCATATCTTTATGGCCGTGTCCCTGGTTTCCGCTGCCATAAAAACGCCTGAACCAGGCACTCCAGCTTCCGCTGCCTTCACTGGAGCTCCAGTAATCGGCATCAGAAAATCCGCCGATCAGCTCCCTGTTTTCAAAAAGAATGTTCAGTTCATCTTTGCTTGGTAAATACCAGTCACTGTAACCGTTTAGTTCCAGTTCAAAGGCCACCTTCGCAGCAACGGTGCCATTATTGTACCGGCACTGTTCTCGGCTGTTGTAATAATCCTCGAAATGGTTGTCATGAAACTCCACAATCGTTATTGTATTTTCCAACCCTGTTCCAAGTGCCATCGATGTATTATTGACACGGTTAAATTTCAGGCATCCCCATTCGGCCCGCCCCTGGTCTTCCGGGGCTACAATTAGTCCGTGTACCTCTCCTTCCACATAACCGGGATCTCCGTGCTGAAAGATGTAACCAACAATTCCTCCGCCATATACATCTCCAACCGATAATTGCTTCATTTTTTCAGCATCATTTGCATATCCCGGCTGAATGATGTTTGCGTTTGAAAGGTTCGGTATCAAAAGAATTAGAATTATACTCAAAAAGACCGGTATGCAGGGTACAATTTTCATGTTATTTCTGATGTTTTAGGTTCTGTATTAAAGAAAAAAATTGATGCTCATTGTAAGAGTGAGTTTATGGCTATCTGCTTATAGCATACAACAATCCCATACTTTTGAATACAATCAACTGGCACATACACTACTCAACATTTAGCGAAAAAAACACCCCTAAGCACAGTAAATTTTTTTTACATGTTTTGCCAATTCGAAATCATTCTGTTAACATTGGATTATCTGCCACAAGCCCTTATGAAAGTGCTTCAAAGTGAAATATGTAACCCAAGCTGGGTATTTCTGATATTCTTATGAAAAAGACTTTTATCACCATTGCCGGGTTATTGCTTGTTTCCGTTTTCTGGATTTCATCTTGTGATGATTCCCCTGTCTCGGGAAACCACACAAACTATGGTAATACCCCCGATCCTATTCATCTGATGGTATTCGGAGGCAGCCGGGTGGATGGGGTTACGGATATGATTACAACACGCGATGGCGGATTCCTGGTAACCGGGTACAGCTCATCGAGCGATGGTGATTTTGAAGGGTTAAACAAGGGCGGTTTTGATGCGTTTGTGATGAAATTCAATAGATCGGGCCAAATGGAATGGAACAGGACGTTTGGCGGATCAAGGGGTGATTATGCCCTCTCCATCATTGAGGTGAGTGAAGGAGGATATGCACTTACAGGTTATACCAACTCTTTTAACGGAGATTTTTCCCGGGAGAGAAGCGGCCAGTTCGATGTGTTTGCAATCCGGTTAACCGAAGCAGGTTTTGTACTTTGGTCGGAAGCGTATTATAGCGATGCACTCGACTACAGTTCCTCCATCATCGAAACCGGTGACGGAGGTTTTGCCATTACCGGCGGAACAAATTCAACAGATGGCATCTTTGAAGGTTTCTCCGGGTCGCCAGTTGGATTTCTTCTGAAGATTGACCGAAATGGCCAAAAAGAGTGGATTCAGAAAATCGGCGGAACTGGTGGCTATGATACCGGAAGCGCCCTTTCGAAAGTGAGCAGGGGCTACCTGCTTACAGGATCCACACAGTCTTTCAATTCGGCAAACCCGCACATGAATAAATTCGGGGTTTTTGTATCGAAGTACGATACAGATTTTAATTACGAATGGACACAGGTGTATGAAGACCTGACGCCGGAAAACTTCAATATCACCCAGATTACAGAAAACAGTAAAGGTTATCTGTTTACCGGTTGGACGCGATCCTATTCCGGTGGCCGGGCAATTTTTCTTTCATCCATCGACTTTGATGGAGAACGGAACTGGCTGCATCTTTTTGGCGGAACCAGCTGGGACAGAAGCTATGCCTTTACACAATCCGAAGAAGGAGATATCATTATGACGGGTTATTTCAGTTCGGTTGAAGGAGATTTTTCAGGAATGAACAGAGGCGGACAGGATATCTTTGTTAAAAAACTGGATACCTCCGGTAACCGTGTATGGCTCAGGACATTTGGCGGCGCAGGTAATGAGAGCGGCCAGGCCATCATCAAAACTGCAGATGGGTCGTACATTATCGCTGGAAATACCAACTCAGTGAATGGCGATTTCAGCGGCATAAAAAACAACTTATCCATGGACATCTTTCTAATGAAACTCAGGCCCGATGGAGAAAGGGAGAGGTTTAATTAGGGGTTAGTCTTGGGTCTTGAGTCATGAG
>PWLN01000085.1 GCA_003559375.1 Balneolaceae bacterium
GAGGGTAATGAATGAGGATGTCATCACAATAAATGTAGAGTACAGAATAGCCAGCCATAACATCTGGCTCTGGATGGGTTCGGCGAAACTGAGCAGGATGATGGCAAAAGCAATCGGCCCGTTTTGTATTCCGGTTTCCAGTGAAATGGCACGCTGGAATATAGGCGATAACCGGAACAGCCTCGACATCCAGAATCCGAACATAAAGCCGAGCAGCCCCACCAGAATCGCCGACATATAGATTTCTGCCGGTGTTTGAAGCATAAGCCCGGAATGCCTCGCGAAGGCCGTGCCGATCAGGTATATAATAACAATAATTCCCATAAACCCGGCTGTATCCTCCGCCGTTTTGGCCCAAGGCGGCGATTTATGCCGCAAAAACATTCCCATTGCCACAGGAACCAAAACCAGCACAAGCGACATGATAATATTCCCGGTCGGTATTACAAATTCAGTTCCCGCACCTGATAGCCGCATCTCCTCACTGATGAGTGATGTAAATTCGGCTGTATAAAATTCCAGCAGAATCGGCATCATCAAAAGTGCCATCACGGTTGAGGCGGTTGTCATGGCAATACTCAGCGCTACCGAGCCCCTGGCAAAATAGGCAAACATATTTGAAGTAGTGCCTCCCGGAAGACACCCGATCAGGATGATCGATATCGCATAAGCAGGCGGCAGATTAAAAAAGATGGCAAGGCTGTATGCGAAAAATGGCATCAAGCCAAATTGGGATAAAAACCCGATCAAAATCCCGCGAGGATAACGCATCACCGTTTTAAAATCATCGATAGTAAGGCTCGCACCCATCCCGAACATGATGGAAAAGATCATCAGGGCAAGCAGTACCTGGTCAATCGGATATAAAAGCTGTGTGGTAAATTCCATCGTTTCGTTTATTGATTCATGACTCTTGCGCTATGCGCTTAGCGCCAAGCGCCTGGCATCTCATTTGGCGAATCATCCGTCTATCCACCCCTGGAGTTCTCCGCCGGATACATTTCCTCAATCAGTGCTGTATACTTGTCGGTAATCACATGGCGCTTCATTTTATAAAGGTTGGTCAGTTCATCACCTACCTTAAAATCTTTCCCAATCAGCCTGAAATCCTGGATCAGCTCAAATCGCTTGAATCCCTGAGAAACAGAGATCATTTGTTTTATTTCATTCTGGATCACTTTTTTCACATCGGGATTTTTTGACAATTCCTCGAGGTCTTTTGCAACGGTGCCATTGCTTCGAAATCCTTCCAGGCTTGGCACAATCAGCGCACCGATATGTTTTTTATCCTGCCCCACAACCATACAATGTTCAATGTACGGGCTTTGAGTGAGCCGCATCTCAATAGGCGATGGCTCCAGGTTTTCGCCACTCAGCAGAACAATGGTGGCTTTGGAACGTCCCAGGATCTTGAGGCAGTTGTTGAAAGTAATCATCCCCAGGTCGCCGGTATTGAGCCAGCCGTTTTGAATGGTTTCTTTGGTTTTTTCGGGTTCCCGGTAATACCCTTTCATCACCTGCGGCCCTTTTATCCAGATCTCACCACGCTGGCCGCGTCCATCATGTGGAAGTTTCGTATTGGGATAGATCACATCACCGGTTTCCAGGTTCATAATTCGGATATCCGTATGTTCAAGTGCCGGGCCAACCGTACCGATAACGATATGGTCTTCGAGGCGTACTGCAATAACGGGTGATGTTTCCGTCATCCCATATCCTTCAAGTACCGGAATACCAACATAGTTGAAAAACCGGTCGATCTCCACCGGCAGCGCCCCACCACCAGAGATTGTAGCTTTCAGTGAGCCTCCTGCACTCAGGCGCACAGGCTCGAGTACGGCCACGTTAAAAAACCCGTAAAACGGGGTTACAATCAGCCATCGAAGCAGATGGAGAGGCGAAAGCAGCACACGTTTTACCGTGGATGCGGACTGCAGCCGCAACTCCCGGCCAAATAGGAAAAAGAGCGAGTTTTTATATTGCCGGCTTAAAAAATAGGCTGTGTGAAAGAGAAGCCGGCGCATCGGGTGCGCTTCACTTACTCTTTTCAGGATACGCTGATGAAGGCTTTCCCACAGGCGCGGCGCCGATCCCATGAATGTCGGCTCCACATTGCGGAGATCATCGGCCAGGTGGCGTATGTTTGAATAGTACGTGCACACGCCGCAGGAAATGGTAAACACTTCGAACACCCTTTCGAAAATGTGCCAGATCGGAAGGATCGATAAAACCCGGTCGGTGCATGTAAGTGCTACGGGAATTACCTTTACCTGCGACATCATATTGGCGTGGGTCAGCATCACCCCTTTCGGTTTGCCTGTGGTGCCGGAGGTATAGATGAGGGTAAAAAGGTCGTCGGGTTTGATGTTACTGATTCGTTCTTCAGCGCGCCTGTCGCCTTTCGCACGCAGTTTTGCACCCATATCAATCACATCCTCCAGCTGCCGGACCCCTTTTTTCGGTTCGGCGATTTGATCGAAAAGGATGACTTCTTTCAGCTTGGGTAATTCCTTTTTCAGTTTTAATACCTGCCGCAAGAGCTGACGCGTTTCCACAAAGGCCACTTTTATCTGCGCGTGATTGATGATATAGATCATCTCTTCTTCGGTGATATCGCGGCCTCTTGGCACGTCTACAGCGCCACAAAGCTGGGTGCCATAATCGGCGAGGATCCATTCAAAACGGTTGTCACCAAAAAGGCCAATGTGCTCACGAGCCTTTACACCGAGGTGAATGAGCCCTGTAGCAAGGTTTAGCCCACGTTCATAAAGTTCACGAAAAGATACCGGTTGCCACTCAAGTTCCCTGTTTCTGGTGGCAAAAGCGGGTAATGCTTCATAACGGTCGGCCGCCTCCCGGTAAAGTTCGGCAAGATTTTCAGCAAGAATACGGTTATCGATCATGTTCGGTAAGCCCGGGGCGCCATCAGTTTAAAATTCTCCAAAATAACTCAGCCAAGGAATATACTTGTCTCTCCGAAAAAATTAAACTTTGTTTTTTTTTTAAACCACTAAGTCTCAAAAACACGAAGAAGAAATAAAATGGCATTCGTCCTATCACAATCTTTGTGCCTTAGTGTCTTCGTGGCAATCCAGCTTTTCACTTTTCACTTTTCACTTTTCACTTTTTTCTCCGAATAAACGTATCATTCACATTCATCACATTACCATAACCCATGCTCAAAGCGGCTTATTCGATTTTACAGAAGGAGATGATGCAGGAACTGCGTACCCGCTATGCGGTAAATACCCTGCTTGCATTTACGGGCGCAGCACTGCTGCTGATTCTGTTTACCCTGCGTGCGCATCAGCTCGATCCGGTTCCCAAAAGCGGATTGGTCTGGATTATTATCCTGTTTGCGGCGATGTCTGGGATGATGCGCTCATTTGTACAGGAAGCCGATAAAAAAACCTGGCCGCTTCTGCAGCTTCACACGGATGCCACAGTTGTGTTTTTAGGCAAGCTGTGCTACAATTTCCTTTTTTTACTGGCTCTGCACATCTTCACCTTTTTTTTCTATATGCTGATGATGGATCTTGGTATCGTAAATGGGCTATACCTTACGGCGTCCATTTTTTTTGGGGCACTGGGGCTTGCAGCGGTCACAACTCTCACTTCTGCCATGATTGCTCAGGCCGACAGAAAAGGGTCCATCTTTTCGGTGCTGTGCATACCACTTGTAGTTCCATTATTGCTTATCTTAACCCGAACAACCGGCATGGCCCTTATCGAAGGGCCTGACGATGGTGCCCTGAATGATCTTGTTGCACTCATCGGGTATTGCGGGGTAACCATTACAACCGGCATTTTACTGTTTGATTATATCTGGGAGGATTAGTATCAATCTTGAGTCTATTACGCGAAGATATCTCTTTTGGCGACCGCAGGCTTGTTGGCCAGGAAAAGCCTAAAAATCAGGTTGAAAAGATACTTCAATCAGGACGGCTGAGCCATGCTTATCTGTTCACCGGGCCGGATGGTTCGGGAAAAACAGCATTTGCCCTGGCTATGGCAGAAGCTGTAAATGGAATCGATCATCTCAGCGACCTGCAAGGAACGGCTTTCTCCAAAAAATCGAGCTGGCACAAACATCCTGACATACACCTGTTCATTCCTATGCCATCCAGTGCGGGAGACAATGAACGTAAAGCCCGGCTTGACCTTCTTGCAAAGGATCCCTACGAGATCGTGGATTTTAACCTGCGGCCCTCGCTTACTGATTCCGGAACCAACAAAAACCTCATGGCATTTTATTCGATTGAGTATTTTCACTCGGAGATCCGCCCCCGAACCGTGTATAAGCCTAATGAAGGCAGGCGAACGGTGGTCGTGATTACCGGCATTTATACGATGCGGAAAGAATCGGCAAATGCGTTTCTCAAATTGCTTGAGGAACCATCAGAAACCGTGCTATTTATCCTAACCGCTTCCAAATCCGATCAGTTATTGCCAACCATCATCTCCCGTTGCCAGCAGATCCGCCTTCATCCCCTCACAAATGATGAAGTGGCAAACGGGCTGGTGCGGTTCGACAAAATGAGCCTGAACAACGCTTCGTTCCTGGCCAGGCTTTCTGGCGGGAATTATTCGCTGTCACGATTTTTTGATGTTGAAAACCTCCAGCAAACACGGAGGGAACTGATCAATTACCTCCGTTACAGCTACACACAAGATGTACCTGCACTGCTCGAAGTGATGAAAGACTGGAATGGCAGGCTCAATAAAGAAAACCAGATTGCACTTTGTAACACACTGGAGCAGTTTTTAAGAGACCTGCTTGTGTACAGGGAAACTGAAAATGCAGAATTGATTACCAACGCCGACCAAATTGATGTGATTCGCAAATTCTGTACAACGATGAAACATGCACGGATTGAAGATATGATCATGCATCTTCAAAATGTAAAAGGATCACTCTACCAAAATGTTCAGTTTAAATATATATTTACGGTGCTATCCTTACGATATTTCAGGCTGATGCGTGGTGAAGATCCCATTATTGAGACAACGGAAACCTGGAAGCACCTCCCTGCTTACACCGAGTATTGAAAATGGATAAACACTCAACTCTTTCCTTTACGAAGATGCACGGGGCAGGCAACGATTTTATTCTGTTCGACAACCGGGGTATCAGGTTAACAAATGAGGAATTATCTTCTCTGGCACCAACAGTTTGCAATCGGAAATTCGGCATCGGGGCCGATGGTGTAATTGCACTTCAGTTCGATGAAACCAAAAAGGCAGACCTGGTTATGTTGTACAAAAATCCGGATGGAAGTGATGCAGGTATGTGCGGAAATGGGGCACGGTGCTTTTCTCTTTTTGCAGTAACCCTCGGTTCGCCAAATAAATTTACATTCCGGGTGCATGATAAAATCTATAAAGCAACCGTACAAAAAAATACAGCTACAGTAGCATTCCCTTTAACAACCCGTGTACTTGAACAGGAAATTGGCGGGCAGCATCTGATGAATATATATACCAATACAGAGCATGTTGTTTGCGCGGTACAGGAACATCATCTCAGTAATGAAGAAGTACTTGTAAACCAGGGGCGTGCACTTCGGTTTCATGAAGACTTTCATCCGGTGGGCACAAATGTGAATTTTATTTCAGGTGTAAACAAAACCCAACTATGCCTTCAAACTTATGAGCGGGGAGTTGAAAATCTCACTCTTGCTTGCGGAACCGGGGCAATTGCCTCCGCACTAGGCTGGCATCATCTGCAACAGGCTCCATCGGGCAATTTTAATTATAAAGTTAAGGTGAAGGGGGGCACTCTGAACGTCAAATTTTCGTTTGATGAGGAGACAAAACAATACAATAATATTAAACTCAAAGGGCCAGCGACATTTGTTTTTGAGGGAGAATACTATCTCTGAAATGTCAGCATCCCCACTTGTCACTCCCGGCAGGGATTCCAATGGCAAAGGCACGGATTTTTCTGTGCTAATCTGTGTTATAGTGGCATAATTCATACAGTTTGTCCGTTTTTTACAATGAAGTTTATTCTACTCATATTGTTCTCAATACTATTTATTTCAGGCTGCAAAATGTTTGAACCTGATCAGCGGGCAGACAGGCATCTGCCGGAAATCCAACCTCCGGATAACCTCTTTAACGTGCCGGGCCAAATCGTATCCAGCGATCTTGTACGAAGCATCAGGCTTGCAAAAGCCGGAAACCCGGCATCCGCTCCTATTATCGATATAAACAGCAATGAACAGCTTGAACTCAAATTTGAGATGCTGGAATTTGATAACCGGCAGCTTCGAATTCAATTTACTCATCACAACCCCGATTGGAGCCGTTCACCACTTCCTCCCGAATTTTTTCTGGACCGCTCATTCACTCTCTATCTGGATAGCGGAACCCTGAACCGGGGCACACAAAGGCCCCGGTATCGCCAATACAGTTACACATTTCCAAACGAACAATTTTCGTTCACCAGAAGCGGCAATTACATGCTGCGTATCGAAGATCAGCACAATGGTTACCTTTTATTTTCCCTACCCTTTTTTGTGATGGAAAACGAGGGCACGGTCATTTCATCGGTTGAGCGAATCACAGCACCCCGGCGCGATATGCGCATTGCCCATGTTCCCGTTTCACGATACCTTTTGACGGATGAAACCGAACAGCCTCAGTTTGACCTGGAGTTTTACTTTGTCCAAAACCAATTCTGGGGCCGTACGAAAAAGGCAACAGAACTTGATTTTTCGTCACCTGATGAAGTCTATTTTCAACTCGGCAGAACCCATGCGTTTATCGGTGATTATGAGTTCCTGGAACTCAGGCTGGATGACCTTTCGCAGCAAAATCCACAGGTATTTGAAGCATCACCGCAGGAGATTCCTCCAAGGTTGCTGCTGTTTGATGATGCAAGGGGATTTGCATCAACCGGCCGGCTATTGACGTTCGGCAGATTCGGAAACCCTGATATGGGGCTGAATGCGCGATATGCCAATGTGATATTTTCATTCGATCCCGGAGAATTCGATGAGGATGCAGAAATTTACATGCTGGGCGATTTTAACAACTGGTCAGTAAACTCCAGAAACCGTCTTCGCTTTAACAGTGA
>PWLN01000031.1 GCA_003559375.1 Balneolaceae bacterium
ACATTTGAATTATTTGGGGATAATATTGCTGAAAAAAAAATCCCGCCCGATAGCACTTTTTCAGATAATATCAATACATTATCAGTATATATAATTAACCCTAACTAACCTATTAAGACCATGAGTTTAGTCAATGATTTTAAAAGCTTCATCATGCGCGGAAATGTGCTTGATCTTGCTGTTGCCGTTGTAATCGGTGCAGCATTTGGAAGGATTGTAACTTCATTCGTAAATGATGTATTAATGCCGCCAATCGGAATCTTGCTGGGTGGTGTCGATTTTTCAGACCTGGTAATCACCATTCAGCAGGCTACTGCAGAAGTTGAAGCGGTGACGATTAATTATGGAGCGTTCATCCAAACTTTGGTTGATTTTCTTATTATCGCATTTGCCATTTTTATGGTGATAAAAGCTTTTGAGAAGGCACGAAAGAAAGAAGAAGAAAAACCTGCAGCTCCTGCCGAGCCTCCGGCACAGGAAAAATTACTCACTGAAATTCGCGACTTACTCAAGAAGTAAATTACTATAGCCTGCATCAGTATTGGTGCAGGCTTTCAATAATCAAATGCCGACCTGAAAGTCAGGAATTCATTGATATTGTTCATGTCCAGAACACCTACAAGCCGTCCGTATTCAGTTACCGGAAAAAAATTGCGGTTATCTCTTTTTAATTTTTTGTAAGCGGAGTAAAGAGGCTCTTCTGTGTTAAGGATCGAAAACTCAGTATCCATTACATCACTTATTTGAGCATGCTTGCCGATGGTTTTCAAGGCAGAGACGAGGTCGGCCATAAAAAGGATGCCTTTGATTCGGTCATGTTCCATGACAATAAAGTCTTGCTCGGTTGTTGAAAGTATCCTGTCGACAGCGATTCCAAGGTGGTCATCTGGATGTAATATGGTAAATTCAGTGATCATGGCATCACGAATTCTGTACCCGTCCATGAGGTCAATTTGCTGTATAGTGATGTTCTCCGAATGTGCACCAAACCAGATGAAGACAGCAATGATGGCAAGAAGAATGTTGTAAAATAAACCGAACAGGAAAAAGAAGACAGCAAGAAACTTGCCCAGTCCTGATGCGATTCTGGTGGCTTCAACACGGCCAAATTTCATGGCAAGCAACGACCTGAAAACTCTCCCGCCGTCCATCGGGAATGCCGGTATCATATTAAAAAGCACGAGTGCAATATTGGCGATGAACATGTAAAAAAGAAAATTGCCGGATGTAATCATACCCAACTCCTCCTGAAGGGTTTCAGCATCCATCGCAGAATAGGTTTCTAATGAAATAAATGGATAGAGAATCAGGGCAATGATAATATTTACAGCAGGGCCAGCAACGGCAATCCAAAATTCTTCTTTTGGGTTTTCAGGAATTTTTTTGAGATTTGCAACGCCTCCGATCGGCAGCAAGGTGATATTTCTGGTTCCTATCCCAAATTTTCGTGCAGTAAGTGCATGGCCAAACTCGTGCAATACAACACAAAAGAAGATGCATAAAATAAAGAGGCTGTGCCAAAAGAGTGTTTGCCATGAACCACCCTGTGAATAAACAAGAAATCCAATAAACAGGAACAATAGCCAGAATGTCCAGTGAATCTGAACTTTAATGCCGCTGTACGTGCCGAGGTTTAGCGAGGTGCTCATTTGGGCAAGTGAGAATTTATGAAATTCATCCGTTTTGCATCAGATAAACGTTGCAAATATCTGTATGGCAGAGATAATTGTTATATGTTCAATCGTTATTCCTTGGAAAGATAGAACTGCAAATTTCTAACGAAGATTAACAGCTACTCACACATAATTATCTATAAAAACAGTTTAATTGAATCAAATAACATATTCCACTTTTTAAATAGAATACTTACAGGGGATAAAAAAAGGCTGTGTAAACATACGTTCACACAGCCCTCATGTTCAAATCCCGGCTGACTATTCCGGAATTGTAACGTTCGTTTCAACGGCAAGTGTTATAAGGCGCATGCTCATGCCTCCTTCTTCAAGCATACGTTCAAGCCGGTCAATAGTTCCGCGAAGCGTGCGTTCGAGTAAACGGCGCTGCATTCCGGAAGCATTATCGATCTGCTGGCGTGCATCCTGTAGCGCTTGTCGGGCTTCCGCCAGTTCCTCAGCAGAAAATTGCTCAGAAATTCCGTCAATAACCATCTCTGCAAGAAAAGAATATTGCATTCCATCAACGTTCATGTAATCTTTGAAATTCATATCATAACTACCGGTATAGTCTTCGCTGAACTGCATTTCAAAACTCATACGAAGTAATACATAATCGCTTGCATCAACATACAGCCGGCCGCGCATGGCTTCGCCTTCCTGTCCAACAGCAGTATCTTCCATCCCGGAAACAGCTCCCTGATAGAGTGAGGAGATATCTTCAACAAGTAGTACGTGCGCTCTGCGTCCGTCTATAGTTTCGGTTCCTTCGTAAGTAGAATTATTAACAATTGCATCATAGTTCTGTTTAAAACTGTAATAATCGGCTGATGGATTGTCTCTGCTGGAGCTGACTTCCTGCATAGTCTGCACACCATCCTGAAGGGTTACCTTTCTGTAATATGAGGTGTCGGGTTCATCGGTTTCAATGAGACCTTCCATTCTGGTAACTACCATCATCGTTTCAATACCTGAGATAGAGTTACTGTATTGTTGTATCATCCTGTCTAGGATTTCGGCAGGTGATTGAGCAAAAATGCTTGCCGGGCTTAACAGGATAATGAATAGTAGAGTTAAAAAAGAGAGAGTTTTTTTCATAATGATAGATTTTGATCACATTTGTTTGTCGTGAAATGTTATTCCTTTTTCGCTAAAGCGTCAAGTGAGTACTTATCAAACGAAAAAAATTATCAAATTGTCTCATTAGTTTTTCAAATGGCAGTTTTGTAGTTAAAATAAGATGCAGGTTTCAAGTTTCAGGTTCAAGGTTAGATCGCACATCACACGCCTAAGATTGTGTATCGCACATCATTATAGCCTCCATTAATCTGCGATAAATTCTTTGCCGCAGAACCTGTTCGCTCTCAAAAAAGACGTGCTATTCCTAAATTTTTTTTTCAAATGCCGAGAGAAATCGCCTAAAACGGAGTGAGAATGAATAGGTAAAAGCGCTTTTTTAAAGTTGATTATATTATTTAAACTTTTTTATCAAAAGACATAAAAAAATATTGATAAAAACAATTTTCACATTGAAATTTTAGGCGAACAAAAACCGTAACCAAATGTTGCCATATGAATAAAGCTTTAAAAGCCACCATTCTTTTGGTTGTTTTAGCGATAATTACCATTACGGCTGCTTACCATGCTAATGCCGGTGAACCTATGTACCTGGATCCTGTTTCAGACATTGTGAGCATAGCCGAAATTGAAACAATTGAGGCGGAAGAGGTTGTTGCTTCCACCGCATCAGAATCAGAGTATAGTTACAGTACTATGGAGGAGTTTATGGCTTCTCCCGAGTATGTAAAATTTATCATAGATAATCTCTGGATTTTAATTGCTGCCTTTCTCGTACTACTAATGCACCTTGGATTCGCTTCTGTGGAAAGTGGCCTTACTCAATCCAAAAATGCTGTGAATGTGATCTACAAAAACGTATTTATTCTTTGTACAGGAATTTTAATTTACGCTTTTGTGGGTTTTCAGATAATGTATCCCGGTGATTTTAACGGATTCTTCGGGTTTGGGGGATTTGGTATCGGGTTTGATGCTTCTGATCCAGTTGGAATGTTAACGCCTGCATATGGTGAGGAGATGACCATCTGGAGTGATTTTATCTTCCAGGCGATGTTTGCTGCCACTGCAGCTACTATTGTATCCGGATGCGTAACCGGCCGTATAAAACTATCGGCATTTATGCTTTTTGGAGCCCTGTTGCTTGCGATCAGTTATCCGATTACCGGAAGCTGGGTATGGGGAGGAGGCTGGCTCGATGAGCTTGGTTTCTACGATTTTGCAGGTTCAACACTTGTTCATGGTGTTGGCGGCGCGGCCGGGCTTGCCTGTGTTATCCTTCTCGGAGCCAGAAGCGGAAAATTCAAGAATGGTAAGATATTTGCCATTCCTGCACATAACATCCCGCTTGCCACCGTTGGTGTATTTTTGCTCTGGATCGGTTGGTTTGGTTTCAACGGGGGTTCGGTACTGAGTGCCGATCCGGCGGAAGTATCTTTCGTGTTTGTAACCACTGCGCTTGCAGCCTGTGGCGGTGCACTCGCAGCAATGATAACAACCCAGTTTGTTATGAAGAGCCTTGATGCACCCATGGCTTTAAATGGAATCCTTGCTGGGCTCGTGGGCGTCACTGCCGGTGCGGATGTGGTTTCACCCACAAGTGCTGTAGTAATTGGCGCAGTTGCCGGTGTTATTGTAGTATTTTCTATTCTGATGTTCGACAAGCTGAAACTGGATGACCCGGTTGGTGCGATTTCGGTTCACGGGGTTTGCGGAATATGGGGAACACTGGCAGTAGGAATTTTTGTGCCCGGTATCAGTTTTATAACCCAGCTTATCGGTACAACCGCGATTCTTTCAGTTACCTTTATTTTCTCTTACGCAGTATTCGGTGCCATTAAAGCGATAATGGGTGTAAGGGTATCGCCGGCTGTTGAATCTGATGGCCTGGATATTTCTGAACATGGTAACAGGGCTTATCCTGATTTCTCTCCTGTTAAAACTTCCGAACTGGGAGCATATACATCTTAACCAAAACATAGAAAAAGGAGCACCAGATTTGGGGTCGCGGTGCTCCTTTATTTAATCAAATCACTCGAACGTAATTATCATAAACAATTTAATATAGTATAATGAAAACAAAATTCATTACATCAAAACATTTAAAAACAGCCGTCCTGATTCTTTTCGGTACAATCCTGACCTTCACTCTAAATCCAGATACCACTAAAGCCCAGGAATTTGATGCCGGCTTTGATCTCTACAGTACTTATGTTTTTCGAGGGGTAGCATTTTCAGGCCCTTCGTTTCAGCCTTATGTGGAATTCAGTACCGGAAATTTTTCAATCGGTGCGTGGGGCTCTCAGGGAATTGACGGATACGCAGGTGAGCTGGGCTTTCAGGAAATGGATCTCTATGCCTCATATGAGTTCGATTTTGGGCTTAGTATAGGATTTACCGACTACTACTATCCAGGAACCGAGTACTTCGACAGCGATAGTCATGCCTTTGAATTGAACCTGGGACTCGATCTCGGTAGCTTCTCTCTTTCCGGAAATTATATTTTCAATGAAGCGGAGGGAGCGGGCTCGGAGGGTGGCGATCTCTATTTTGAAGCGGGCCTCAGCTTTGGAAATGCAAACCTGTTCCTCGGAGCCGGTGATGGCTGGCACTCGACCGATGGAGACTTTGCCCTTGTGAATGTAGGCCTTGGCGTGAGCAGAGACATTAAAGTAACAGAATCTTTCTCCATCCCCTTGAATGGAGCCTTCATCTTAAACCCTGATACTGAACAGTTCTATATTGTTGTAGGTGTATCCTTCTAAAATTTTGCGGGCCTTACAGCTTAAAAGTCATCTGACGAGTTTCTCCGAAAAATGAACCATATATAATGATGTGATAATTTCGGAATAGCTCGTCTGATGACTGAACTATTATCTATCCCGAAATTCCCTGTACAGCTCTGTCAACTCACACATCATCATTGCAGTGGCTCCCCACAGTGGCACGCGGTGAATATTCCAATATGGAACGTCGAAAGAGGCATGATTGAAATGCCATTCTTTTCTCTCGAGATGTTTATCGGAAAGCAGATCATCCAGTGCAACTGAAAAAGCTTCCTCAACCTCTTCAGGATTGGGTTTCAGAAGAGGGGGTTTGGAAAGGAAACCCACATACGGTGTTATCTGGTTATCAGTGCGGTAGAGATAAAGAGGTGTAATACTGCAGGCAATAGAAATATCCTCAGATTCAATACCAACTTCTTCTTTAGTTTCGCGAAGGGCAGTTTCGAGCAGGCTTTCTCCCGGATCACATCTGCCTCCCGGGAAACTGATTTGTCCGGCATGGCGGATATGATTTGTACGAAGAGTGAGAACCACACGAAGAAGGTTATCCTCTCCCGTGAACAGCGGGATTAATACACTGCTTGGGTGAGCTGTATCAGAAGGCTCACGGGGCAGTACAAAAGCCGGATCCAGGGGTACAGGCGACATCTTCATTTGTGCATTCCTTCCCGGAAGTTGATCGATTGTTTTTTCTTTAAGAAAAGAACAGAATGGGTGGGGATTCATCTCTTTTAATAATTCACTTTATTTTCTTTTTTTATCCAGGTTTTGAATACATGGATTGCCTCATCATTTGGGATCCTGATAAACGGAATTCTGCGGTTTTTGTGTGGTATATTCAATTCGTGATAAATAAAATCATCATCAAATCCTGCATTGGCAGCATCCGTTCGGGCTGCAGCATAATATACCTTGTCGGGCCTGGCCCAGTAAATAGCCCCGAGGCACATCGGGCAGGGTTCACAGGATGTATACATTTCGCAACCAGTTAATTGAAAATGTTTCAAAACCTTGCATGCTGCACGTATTGCAACAATTTCAGCATGTGAGGTAGGGTCATTCTCAGTGGTAACACGGTTAAAGCCTTCAGCGATTATCGTATCATCTTTTACAATTACGCAACCAAACGGCCCGCCCTTGTTCGTTTCCATGCCATGTCTGGCTAATTCAATTGCGCGGTTCATAAATTTTAATTCCATAGTCAACGAAATAATCCGGGAAAATTCAATTAATAATAAATCATCATATAAGGTTTAACCAGGCTTTGCATTTTTACAGAAGATTAAAATATGAAAAGCACTGCTGAACTGCTTTTATCATTTTCAGGGATTCTTTGCCGCCAAAAATACAGGATGGCTATTCATCTCAGACAATTGGAAAAACCAATTTTCAAGTCAAAAATTTAAACATTAAACAATTTTTTTATACCGTAACAAACCAACTTTTTGGAACAGATATTTTCCCTATTTTACTAAGGCTGATGCGAATTGATGAAGGTCAGTTCAGGTGAAAAACAAGCTAACATTATCAGTAAATTCATCAACTCTATATTGGAATAAATATGTCGCTGCTTATTGTAGGATCGGTTGCTTATGATGGTATTGAAACCCCTTTTGGTGAAGTTGACCGGATATTGGGAGGTTCTGCCACATACATATCACTTACGTCATCTTATTTAACCAACCATATCAACCTTGTGGGTGTGGTTGGTAAAGATTTTTCAGAAGAAGATATTGATATTTTTAGGAGCAGAAGTATTAATCTGGACGGGCTACAGCGTGATGAATCCGGTAATACATTTTTCTGGAAAGGGAAATACCACTTTGATCTGAATAAGCGTGACACACTGGATACACAACTCAACGTTTTTGAACGTTTTAATCCGGTAATTCCTGAGAATTATAGAGATGCACGCTTTATTGCACTTGGCAACATTGAACCCAGTTTGCAGGAAAAGGTATTAGATCAGGTTGATAATCCAAGATTTGTAGTTATGGACACCATGAATTTTTGGATTGAACGCACCCTTGATGCTTTAAAAAAAACCTTGCAAAGAGTTCATTTGCTTGTGATTAATGACTCTGAGGCACGTGAGCTCGCACATGAGCCCAATCTGATTAAAGCCGCAGAAAAAATTATGGATATGGGCCCTAGGGCACTCATCATCAAAAAGGGTGAGCATGGCGCACTTTTATTTACCGAAAATGAAATTTTTTCAGCTCCGGCATACCCGGTTATCGATATCTTTGATCCCACTGGTGCCGGAGATTCCTTCATGGGTGGAATGCTTGGCTGGCTTGCATATACTGACGACATTACTCCTCAAAACCTGAGGCGATCGGTGATCATCGGTTCGGTAATGGCCAGCTTTTGCGTGGAAGAATTTGGCCCTGGACGTCTGACAAACCTCTCCGAAAAGGAGATTTACGACCGGTACCGCGAGTTCAGGGAACTAAGTGAGATCCCCGAAATATCTTAAAAAACCTCTGTGTTTATCTGAGCTCTCAGTGGCATAAAAAAACAGATTCATTTTGGTTGTTATATTCTGTATTGAATGCAACAGTGTCGCCACTATTCATTGATTCATATACCTCATGCCTAACACCATCCTGCTTGCGTCAGCAAATCCCCATAAAGTTGAAGAACTGAAACAAATTCTTGAACCGTACGGTATTGAGCTGAAATCCACACTTGATTATCCCGGTGGTGTTCATGTTGAGGAAGATCAGCCCATACTTGAAGGGAACGCACTGAAAAAGGCGAGATATTGGAACCTGTTTTCAGGCCTTCCGGCACTTGCAGATGATACAGGCCTTGAAGTAGATGCCCTGAATGGCGCGCCAGGTGTATTATCTGCACGATATGCGGGAGAAAATGTAACTTATGCCCAAAACGTTACAAAGCTTTTGCATGAACTGGATGGAATGAACAACCGAAAAGCACGATTCCGGACGGTGATTGCATTTGTGAATGGCAAGTCAGAACACTTATTTGAAGGAGTTTGTGAAGGGGAGATAATCCATGAACCCATAGGCGACAAAGGCTTCGGATACGATCCGGTTTTCCGGCCTAATGGTTATCAAAAAACCTTTGCCGAACTTCATGCCGAAGAGAAAAACCGCATCAGCCACAGGGGCAGAGCGCTGCAAAAATTTCTGGAATATTTGAAGATGTGAATAATTGCCACAGATGACACAGATAAACACAGAGGGTTTGCTGTATATTTCTGAGTAATGTGTGGTAACTAAAACACAACCCTTTTCTTGGAGTTCCTTACAGAATATTTCATTCTGTTCCTCAATCTCTTTTTGAAAGCATTTCAGAATTATTTTTCTTACACTTTCTGAAATTGCTAACCGATTGTTCTGATTGAATGGGATTTACACTAATTGACGCGCTTGTCATTATCATCTACCTGATAGCGGTGGCCGTTTTCGGGATCTGGTCTGCCGGAACACAAAAATCCACTACCGACTATTTTCTTGGCGGACGCGCCATGCCCTGGTGGGCCATTCTCTTTTCGGTTGTAGCAACCGAAACAAGTACCCTTACGTTTATCAGCATACCGGCAGTTGCATATGGTGGCAACCTCACCTTTTTACAGCTAACATTCGGGTATATTCTTGGCCGCATTATTGTAGCGGTTTGGTTCTTGCCTGCTTATGTACAAGGTGAACTAACCACAGCCTATGAATATCTGGAAAAACGATTCGGGCCGGGTCTACGCAAGGCGGCCAGTTCTACATTTATCATTACACGTCTTCTCGCAGATGGTGTACGCCTTTTTGCCACAGCCATACCTCTTGCTATCATTTTTCGCTTTGCCGGAACCTTTGATGAGTGGAGCGATACAGAAGTTTACCTGGTGGCTATCACTGTGATCTCCGTAATTACCCTGATCTATACTTTTTTGGGTGGCATCAAAGCGGTGATATGGATGGATGTTGTACAGATGGTGGTCTATATCGGAGGTGCACTATTTGCATTGGTGTTGTTGTTTGGTAAGCTACCGGTATCAATGGGTGAGGCTTTTTCCTCACTTGGATCAGCAGGAAAATTTTCCGTCTTTAACTTTGGAGCTGATTTGAGCTGGCAGGCATTTCTGGCAGATCCGTATGTGTTTTGGGTGGCATTATTTGGCGGTGCTGTTTTCTCGATTGCATCACACGGTACCGATCAGCTTATTGTACAGCGCCTGCTTGCCACCGGCAATCTACGCTCAAGCCAAAAGGCGTTGATCTGGAGCGGTATAGTTGCAAGTATGCAGTTTGGCCTGTTTCTTTTTATTGGCTTGATTCTGTACATTTTTTATGGCGGTGCTACCCCGGAAGCCATAGGCCTTGCAACCACTGATGAAGTTTTTGCACGGTTTATTGTAGATCATATGCCCGTTGGAATGGCTGGTTTAATTGTGGCAGCTCTGTTTGCCGCAGCAATGAGCAGTTTAAGCTCTTCATTAAATGCACTTGCTTCATCCACTACCTATGATCTAATCAAGCCCATGTCAAAAGCAAAATGGGATGATGCAAAAGAGTTGTGGGTATCCCGAATGATAACCATAGGCTGGGGTGTGGTGCTTACCGGCTCGGCGTTCCTCTTTACATGGCTTCAACTTGGTGGTGATGACCGGCCGGCAATTGTAGAGCTGGGACTTGGTATTGCCTCATATACTTATGGCGGTTTGCTTGGCATTTTTCTACTTGGCCGATTATTTCAAAAACCGGATAAAACCGATGCGATGATCGGTTTTTTCAGCGGCCTGATTGCCCTTTTATTCATGGTGGAAGGTGTTGTACAGCAATATTTACCCGGTGAACCCCTAACCATAGCATGGCCGCTTTACACATTTGCAGGTGCCTTGATTGTGATTCTGGTGGCGAATATTTCGTATTCGATAAGAAAGATTTTGAAATAGTTACTGAAATTTTATGCCACTGAGGGCACAGATAAACACAGAAGATTCTCTGTGGCAATCTGGTACGCCACGAGGCGTGCATGTTAACTATTAACTTAAATACCTTCAAAGATCAACATTTCTTTTGATAAAAATCTTTCGCTTGATTTCTTTCGTCCATAAATTCATAGGCACCGACCGAAAAATTTCAAGCCATGTGACCCGTACACCCGAAGCCAGTTTTATCCGGTATCTCTGATAATTTTGCTGCTCGAGGCTCATCTTTGATTTATGCTTCTCAAAACAGGCTATATAGCCGTCAATGCTCTTTTCGGATGTTGTGATACTTGTACGGTTCTGCCGTGCATTGACAACCTGAAGTACATGAGGCACATTTTTCACCGGACCAAACGCTTCAGTAAGGCGTATCCAGAGATCATAATCCTGGGCGGAAGGGAGGGTTTCATCATAACCCCCTGCACCAAGAATATATTCTCTTTTGGTAAGTACCTGGTTTCCAACCCGGTTGTAATAAAGAAGGTCATCGAATGAAATCACTGGTTTTTTTTTCCAGATAATACTTCGGGATTCATAATCCATTCTATCATGTGAACAGACGCCTGAATATCCTTCATCAAAAGCATTCATCATATATTCGATGCGTGTTGGCATCCATAAATCATCATCATCAAGTCCGGCAACAAAATCACCTGAAGCGTGTTCAAGGGCTAAGTTTCTTGAGATTGCTGCCCCTTTAGGTCTTTTATTGCGGATAATTTTAATTGGATGAGTTTCAGCAATTTTTTCAAGTATTTCCGGAGTATGATCCTCTGAGGCGTCATCAACCACAATAATTTCAATGTTTTTCCAGGTTTGACCCAAAACGGATTGAAGAGCCTGCTGTAGTTGTTCCAGCCGGTTACGGGTGGGGATATATACAGAAACAAGTTTTCTGGTATGAATACTCAAATTTGTTGAACCATCAATTGTTTATATTAGACTGGCATTTCCCGGTACAATGTAACGAAACCTTATAGTACCTACAGCTGAAAGTTATGCATAGTGAACCACGAATTACAATCGTAATCTGCACTTACAACCGGGCCGGTTACCTTAAAGATACACTTGAAGACCTTGCAGAACAGGATATCTATCCGTCTCTCTACGAAATTCTGGTAATAAACAACAACAGCAGTGACGGTACCGACACTGTTTGTGAAATATTTTCAAAAACCCATCCGAAATCGTTATTCAGATGGGTTAATGAACCGAACCAGGGTTTATCTTATGCTCGTAACAGAGCAGTCAAAGAAGCCCTAACACAGATTTTACTGTACATTGATGATGATGTTTACCTGCAATATGATTTTGTAAGGTCAGCGCTTGAATACGTTGATAAAAGGCAGTCTACACTTTGTGCCGGCGGGCGAATTTTTGTTTCGTTCGATGATCTTGAAAGCCAGCCAGACTGGATTCCGGCAGAACTGATGCCAATGTTTGGACTTCATGATCTGGGTAGTCATGATAAAATCTATCCGTCAGGCAATTTTCCGCGAGGTGGCAACATGATGATTCGAAAAACAGTATTTGATGCATTCGGTTATTTTGATACACAGTTGGGCAGGACGGGTAAAAAGCTTCTTGGAAGCGAAGAAAAAGCTTTTTTTGATCGAATCAGGAAAAACGGTGTACAACTTCATTATTGGGCAGAGATGCAGCTGACTCATCGCATCGGCAGCCAACGGCTCGAAAAGGAGTACCTAAAAAAACAATCGGTTGGTATAGGATACAGCGAACGGCTCAGGGTACAGGAAGTATTTACAGAAACCGCGGGTAAATTTACGTCAGAGTTGTTCAAGCTGGCAGCCAGTTTTTTAATAGCTGGTTGGTACTTTCTACGTGGCAAACTTAAAGCAGCAGCATTTCTCATTCGATTCCGGTTCTGGGTTTTGCAAGGTTTCTTAAAAAGGAATAAAAATGAAGAATGAATTACATATTTGGGGAATTGATGTACTAATAAAGGTTGCAAAACCCATTGTAATCAGGGTAACTTATTAAAATTAGCTAATTTTAACCAGCCGTTTCCAATTTTGGGAATAATTGTTCGCCAAAGTATTTCTAATACCGTCGTGTCGTATGTAGGCATTAGCCTTGGCTTTGTGCTTACAATTCTGCTTTATCCCCATATTCTTGCTCCGGAAGAATACGGGCTTACACGGGTTCTCATTTCAGCCTCATACATGTGTTCGCAGTTTGCCCATCTCGGCTTTCAGCATCTTGTTATTCGGTATTATCCTTTTTTCCGTAATGCCGCTCCAGACGGGCATGGACTTTTATTTTGGGTCATCACAATACCTTTTGTTGGTTTTTTAATTTTTACACTGCTTTTCCTTTTGGCCGGAGATCTGATTATAGGTTATTACTCAGATCAATCACCCTTATTTGTTGAATATTTTCTATGGGTGATTCCGCTCACACTTTTTATCCTCTATTTTGAAATTCTGAACAGTTATCTGAGGTCTTTAAGGGATTCTGTAACAGGATCCTTGGTTAATGAAGTGGTGCAGAGAATCATTACTATCGCACTTCTTGTTATTTATTTTTTTGACTGGATCTCATTTTCCTTGTTCATTTCTTTGTTTGTGATGAGCTATATGATACAGCCGGTGCTCGTAGCTATATCCATATACCGAAAAAAGGAATTCCAAATTATCCCCAATTTCAGCATCATCAGGAAGAAGCTCGTATATGGAATGGCACGTTTCAGCCTCTACTCGCTTCTTGGAGGCCTCACAACCATTATAGTCTGGAATGTTGACGTGATTATGCTGGGTTCGATGGCCGGCCTCGGTCAGACAGCCATTTATGCCATCGCATTTTATATAGCATCAGTGGTAAACATACCGCAAAGATCGGTCGAAAAAATTGCAGGTCCACTGCTCTCGGATTTTATCAAAAATAAAAATTGGGATGAAGTAGGGTCTGTTTACAGTAAAACCTCACTGAATCAGCTGATGGCCGGTTTGCTGATTTTCGGGCTTATCTGGATTCATCTTGACGAGCTTTTTCTGCTTCTGCCAGATATCTATACTGCCGGAAAATGGGTGGTCTTTATAGTGGCTGCCGGAAAATTATTTGAGGCATTGACAGGGCCAAACACGTTAATTTTACTCAATTCTCAGCACTATCGGGTCAGCTTTTTTGCCAACATCTTCCTTGTATTTGTTACTATTTCTGCCAATTATGTGCTTATTCCTTTATATGGTATCAATGGAGCCGCATTTGCGTCGGCATTAGCATTAATACTGTTCAATTTGGTAAAACTGGCATATATCTATTACTGGATGAACCTACAACCTCTTTCATATCCAATGATTTGGATTGTAGCATTCGGTTCAATTTCCATTTACATTTCTTATATGATGATTGATTTTTCATCTATTTGGCTCAACATGCCTGTAAAAACGATCATGTTTTTGGTGATGTTTCTGCTTCCGTTACTTTACTTGAATGTTTCGCCCGATTTAAACAATATTTTGCGAACCATATTTAAAAAATTAACAAGATGAAAGCACTTATTGCAGATGCAAGTTCAGGAAAACCGGAAATGAAACTGGCTGAAGCTGTAAGGCCTGAACCTGCCGACAATGAGCTACTTGTAAAAATAAAGGCTTCTGCATTAAACCGGGCTGATCTGTATCAGAAAGCGGGAAAATATCCTCCTCCAAAAGGTGAATCAACTATACTGGGACTTGAGATGTCGGGTGTGGTGGAAAAAACCGGAAAGAGTATCACTTCATACCAAGTTGGGGATCGCGTTTTCGGTCTGCTTGCCGGCGGGGGATATGCGGAATATTGTGTGATTCATGAGGATCTGGCCATGCCAATTCCCGAAGCGTATTCCTTTGAGGAAGCTGCTGCTGTACCTGAAGTTTATCTAACGGCATATCAGGCAATCATCTGGCTGGGTGAATTGAAAGATCAGGAGACTATATTGATTCATGCCGGTGCCAGCGGTGTGGGAACAGCAGCTATTCAACTTGCCAAAGCACTAAGAAATGCCAGAGTGATCACTACAGCCGGCAATGAGGAAAAATGTAGTTTAACAGCTTCTCTTGGAGCTGATTTGTGCATGAATTACAATGAAGAAGATTACAGCTCATCTCTTGAAGAAACATTTGGCGAAAATAGTGTTAACGTGATCATCGATTTTGTTGGATCACCCTATTGGGAAAAAAATGTGAATGTTTTGGCGTTGGATGGCCGTTTAATCTATCTCTCCATGCTCGGAGGTTCAACAATAGAAAAAATGAGCCTGACACCTATTCTCAGAAAACGCCTTACCATAAAAGGTTCAACATTACGTAATCGAAGTATCGAATATAAAATTGAGCTTACAGGTGAGTTCAAAAAACATGTAATGCCACTGATAGAATCAGGTACAGTAAAACCGGTGATCGACTCGATATATAATTGGGAACAGTGCGAGGAAGCCCATCAGAAAATGGAACTAAACCTCAATGCAGGAAAAATTATCCTAACTGGAATGTAAAATAACGGTTTGAAGAAAGAGTTACCCGGCCTGATGTCAATAAGCAAGAGGAAGAAAGTAGCAGTAATCGGAGCAGGTGCAGCCGGTTTTTTTACAGCCGTGAATGCTGCTGGTATGAACGGGAACCTTGATGTTACCATTTTTGAGAAAAGCAGGCAGTTACTTTCCAAAGTCAGGATATCAGGTGGGGGTCGCTGTAATGTAACACATCACTGTTTTAATCCGGAGGAGTTATCAAAAGCCTATCCGAGGGGCGGAAAAATGATGAGATGGAATTTTGATAAATTCCAACCGGCAGATACCATTCAATGGTTTGAGAAAAGAGGAGTGAAACTAAAAGCAGAGCCTGATGGCAGAATATTTCCTGTAACTGATAGTTCTGAAACCATTATCCAATGTTTGTTTAATGAGGCAAAAAAACAGAATATTGCGATACGGAATCAGACTGCAATAAAGAGAATCAGATTGCTTCAAAAAGGAGGTTTTAAACTTTATTTTGACAAAAATGAGACGGAAATAGCTGATGTGGTTGTTATCGCAACCGGTGGCAGCAACCGTGAGCAATCGTATGAATGGCTCAAGGAACTCGGGCATTCAATCATCAGTCCTGTACCTTCACTTTTTACATTCAATTTCAGGTACAACGAATTTGAAGGATTGGCCGGGATATCAGTTTCTGAAGCAAAAGTTGAAATTCAGGGAACACGTTTCAGTGAAACTGGCCCGGTACTCATAACGCACTGGGGGTTGAGCGGCCCGGCAGTATTAAAGCTTTCAGCCAGGGCAGCCCGCCTATTAAACAAAAAGGAATACCGGTATAAAGTAAATGTAAACTGGTTGCATCCACTCAATCAGGAGCAGGTGCAAAATGAATTGATAAAAATCAGGGAGAAAAACATCAAAAAGAAGATTGAAAAACAGGACCGTTTCCCGTTGCCAGGCAGGTTATGGGTAAGGATGTTAGACCTTGCAGGTATTTCTGAAAACAAAAGATGGGCAGAATTATCAAATAAAAAGGTTAATGAATTATCACATCAGCTTGTTCGGGGCTCCTATGAATGCCAGGGAAAGACGACACATAAAGAAGAATTTGTAACCTGCGGCGGCATACCTTTAAATGAGATAGACCCGGGCACAATGAGAAGTAAAATTGTGCCGGAACTCTATTTTGTGGGTGAGGTATTGGATATAGACGGTATTACAGGCGGGTTTAATTTTCAGGCTGCCTGGACCAATGGCTGGCTTGCTGCAAAAGCCATTGCATCGAATACCATAAATGATGTAAGTTAAACGTTCAGAAATTTTCCAAACCATTGAAACCCAATATCTCACAAACATCCCCCATAGGAATCTTTGATTCCGGCATTGGCGGCCTTACTGTTGCAAGGGCTGTGATGAATGCACTTCCTAACGAAGACATTATCTATTTCGGCGACTCTGCAAGAGTGCCTTACGGAATTAAATCCCGGGAAACCGTACGAAATTATTCGAACCAGATAGCACGTTTTTTACTATATAAGGGTGTGAAAATGATCATCATTGCCTGTAATACCGCTTCGGCTGCTGCGCATGATTCAGTTCAAACACTTGCTGAAGATATTCCCGTAATAAATGTGATTGAGTCTGGTACAAAAGCAGCGATCAGATCCGGTAAAAAACAGATTGGTGTCATTGGGACTATCGCTACAATTGGTTCAGGTGCCTATGAAACGTCACTAAAATCTGCAGATGCATCTATCAAGATAAAATCAAAAGCATGTCCGCTGCTTGTTCCACTTGCTGAAGAAGGTTGGCTCGACAATGAAGTAACCCGCCAAACCATAGATATTTACCTGAATTCGTTTAAGAATAATGGTGTGGAAGCCTTAATACTTGGATGTACCCATTATCCCCTTTTTAAGGAAACGATCCAGGAGTATTTTGATGACAAACCGATCGAACTCATCGACTCTGCAGAATCAGTTGCCGAATCTGCCAAAAAAAGTCTCGGAAAACTTGAACTGCTGAGCTACTCAAACCGGCAAGGAACACTGACCTGTTATGTGAGTGACCGTCCCCAGAGGTTTAATGAACTGGCGGAAAGATTTTTAGGCCGTGAGCCGGAAAACATATTTGTTGAAAGCCTGCGGGATTTTGAGGATGAATGGGAAGGTGGAATCAATATTCCACTATATACAGGGTAAAAAAGCTGAACACCTCTTCAGCAAGCACGAATACGTTTACCAGGAAATCAATTTTTTATCCTTGAAGAACTTTCCTGAATCATTAAACACGATAAAATTCACACAAAGGCGTGGAGACACAGAAAAAGTAATATAAGTTTTAAACCGTTACTTTGATTTGAGTAAAAGTTTATTTATTCACGTTCTTTATTCTGAGAAAACAACCAGTCCAGCACATAGCGGTCGTTATAGGCGGGTACCCACGAGAAATGATCTACATCCGGGTATTCGGTATAACCGGGTTTCCCACCAGCTTCCCAAAGGGCGTTTATGATATCTCTTGAAAGATCCGGAGGAACCACATTGTCCAGGGCACCATGAAAATTCCAGATCGGTAAGTGCTTGATCCGATACGCTTTGGAAGGATCACCACCACCACAGATAGGCATGGCTGCTGCAAATAAATCAGGGTGGCGGGTGATGATATCCCATGTACCAAAACCTCCCATGGAAAGGCCGGTTACGTAGAGGCGGTTTGGATCAACCGGGTAACTTTCCTTTATTTTCAGAACCAATTCATGTGCAAGCTTCAACGGTAATGTTGGTTCATCCATTAATGCAGCCCCTTCCTGCCGCCAATTCAGATTTGCCCAAAAGCTGCCTGCAGGTACTTGCGGTGCTATAACTATGGCAGGATGTTCGTTCCGGAAATCATCTGCAGCAAACACATCAAGACCCCAGGTAAGTTGTGCGGTATTATCACTTCCGCGTTCTCCCGCTCCATGTAAAAACAAAACTAACGGATACTGTTGTCCTTCAACCATTTCTTCCGGGAACATTACCCGGTAACGCAAAGTGTCTCCGTCTGAATTGATATACTCCCGTGCATCATAGATTTCTTCAAGATTAATCTGTGCAAATACCGGTTTAATCAACACAAGAATGAAAACAAAAGGTAGAGTAAATAGAGATATCAGTATCTTATTCATCACAAAAACTTGCTTGCCAGGTTTGCCAGCTCAGAGCGTTCACCTTTTTCCAGGTTGATATGTGCATAAACATCATTATTGTTCATACGGTCAACCAGATAGGAGAGGCCATTACTTTGAGCATCAAGGTATGGTGTATCGATCTGGAAGATGTCGCCTGTAAAAATAATTTTCGTTTTTTCACCGGCGCGGGTAATGATTGTCTTAATTTCGTGTGGTGTAAGATTTTGGGCCTCATCAATAATAAAAATAACGTTGTTGAGGCTTCGGCCACGAATATAAGCTAAAGGTACAATGGAGAGTTTTTCTGTCTGAACCAGCTCATCAATTTTTTTGTACTGTTTACTGGATTCACTGAACTGGTTTTTTATGATGCTCAGGTTATCCCACAATGGCTGCATGTATGGATCGATTTTTGATTTAACATCGCCAGGGAGATAGCCAAGGTCACGGTTACTCAGTGGCACTATGGGACGTGCAAGGTAAATCTGCCGGTACTGACTTCTTTGCTCAAGAGCACATGCCAGTGCAAGAAGAGTTTTCCCTGTTCCTGCCGACCCGGTGATTGTAGCCAATAGTACTTCCGGATTCATTAAAGCATGCATTGCAAACGTCTGTTCAGCATTTCGGGGAGTGATACCGTATGCATTTACAGTTTTGACCAATTCGATATGTTTGCATTTAGGATTATAATATCCAAGTGCTGAACTGGAATGATTTTTCAGAATGTAGTAGTGATTACTAACAGGCTCGGTTTTATCGACAGTTGAATACTTTACATGTCCTTCCTTATAGAGTGTGCTGATATTTTGATTATCCTCAATATGCACTTCAGATTTGCCCTTGTAAAGATGGTCGATATCTTTGATGCGGATTGTCTCATAATCCTCAGCTACAAGGTTCAGTGCCCGCGCTTTTAGCCGCAAGTTTATGTCTTTGCTGACCAATACAACTTTTTTATCGGGTTCTTCTTCCATCAGTCTCATGGCGGAATTCAGAATCCGGTGATCGTTTTTAACAGAACCAAAAACAGTGTTGGCATCCTTGTGACTGGCTTCATCACTGATTACCCTGATTTTTCCGCGTGCGCGTCCATTAAGTGGAATCCACTCCTGGATCAGGTTAGAGTCAGTGATTTTATCCAAAAACCGGATAAATTCACGGGCGTGGAGGTTCGTTACAGTATTACCTTTTTTAAAGGAATCAATTTCTTCCAAAACAGTGATAGGAATTGCAATATCATGTTTTTCGAAGTTTTTTACAGCGTCAGAGTCATACAAAAGAACAGAAGTGTCAAGAACGAAAACTTTCTTAACTTTTTTTTGTCTCGGCATAGGCCAGCAACATTAAAATTAGATTGGGAATGGGATGGATGACTGTAAATGATTTACCTTAACGATAGGTAAAGATTTGGTGATAATCAATGATTTGGGATTAAAATTGGGTTAAGTTATTAGGAGTGAAAAGTGAGAAGCTGGAGCGACAGTCCCGATAAACATGTCGGGATGAAAAAACAAATAACGCTTTGCGCTAAGCGCCTGGCGCCCGGCGTTTTTCTGCTTTATGCCCTTGGCACGAGACGGGTTACAATTTCACGGAAAAATGATTAAGTGCAATGCCACAGGCTATCGAAGCATTCAGGCTCTCAATAGCCCGGGGTTTTCCTGAAATTCTCACCTTGATTCGATTTTCAGTAAAAAGACTCCTTGAAATGCCATTCGCTTCATTACCTATCGTCAGAACAGACTTCCTAAATGGTTCGATCAGTTTCAGTTCAATGGCATCATCAGCTCCATCCATCAAGTAAATATGCCAGCCGGTATATTCGAATTGGGAGAAGAGTTCATTCAGGTCTCCTTTTATCAGAGATACGGCTCCAGTAGCTCCGGCCGAGCTTCTCACCACTTTGGGATGGTACGGATCCACACAGCCAGTTCCTGCAATAATAGCTTTTACCCCAAACCAGGCAGCAGATCGGATGATGGTTCCCAGGTTTCCGGGATCCTGGATAGCGTCGAGAGCGACGATCACTCCGTCAGTTTCAAATAAATCTGTCAGGGATGGCTCTTCAAGCATCTTGCATACAGCGATCACTCCCTGCGGTGTTTCTGTGTCGGATATGGAAGTAAATTCATCAACTGGCAGTTCAAAAACCGGAACCATATCTACCCTGATCTGTCGTACTGTATCCGTTCCATCGGTTAATACCGCCGTTACGTTAACCAGCCCGTTTTGGAGAATCTGCTCCACACACCGCAGGCCCTCAGCCAGAAAAAGCCCGGTCTTCTTTCTGTACTTGCTCAATTGCAGCTTTTTCCATTCTTTAATCTGGTTTTTGGATGCGGGTTTGGTCATGCTGATTTTTTAGTATAGTGGAAAAACGCCTTACGCCGGGCGCTTAGCGCATAGTGTTATTTTACTATTCATCCCGACATGCTTATCGGGACTTTCGCTCCGCTTCAGCTTTTCACTCAATTTCGCTCTATATTTACATTTAAACACCTCAAATAAAAAAAACAAGATATGAAAGATTTTTTGAATACTCTGGGTATCAGGAAGGTGAATTCCGGAACCTCAACCGGTCAGCAGTTTCTTGGTGAAGAATCCGCAGTGAAAATTACAAGTTACACTCCCGTTGATGGGGCTGAAATAGCAAAGGTATATACCACAACACGAGAAGAATATGACCAAGTGGTTAAAAGATCACAAGAAGCATTCAAAGAGTGGAGAATGGTACCAGCGCCTAAACGGGGCGAAATTGTGCGTCAGATTGGCCTCGCGCTTCGAAGATACAAAGAGCCGCTTGGAAAGCTGGTATCCTATGAAATGGGGAAAATTTACCAGGAGGGCCTTGGTGAAGTGCAGGAGATGATCGACATTTGTGATTTTTCTGTTGGCCTCTCAAGGCAACTTTACGGGTTAACTATGCACTCTGAACGCCCTGAACACCGTATGTATGAACAGTGGCACCCGCTGGGACCGGTTGGAATCATTTCAGCTTTCAATTTTCCAGTAGCGGTTTATAGCTGGAATGCAATGATCGCTGCTGTTTGCGGCGATACGGTGATCTGGAAAGGATCTGAAAAAACTCCATTGTGTGGTGTTGCAGTACAAAATATTATAGCGGAAGTGCTGAAAGATAATAACTTGCCGGAAGGAATTTTTGGTTTGATAACCGGTGGAAGAGAAGTTGGCGAATGGTTAACATCTGACGAGCGTATTCCCCTAATATCGGCCACCGGGTCAATTCGTATGGGTAAACAGGTGGCACAGGTGGTGGGAGCACGCCTTGGTAAAACAATCCTGGAACTGGGTGGTAACAATGCTATTATCATCAGCAAAGATGCTGATGTGGAAATGGCCATCCGTGCTGTAGTTTTCGGGGCTGTTGGTACAGCAGGACAGCGGTGTACATCAACACGCCGGCTTATCATTCATGAAGATGTGTACGAACAGGTAAAAGATCGGCTTATAAGCATCTATGAGAGCATCACAATTGGCAATCCGCTCGAAGAAGGAACACTTGTAGGCCCGCTTATTGATAACGATGCTGTAAATGCCATGCAAGATGCCCTTGATAAATTGAAAAAAGAGGGAGGAACCATAATTACCGGAGGAGAAATCCTTGAAAATTTGGAAGGTTATTATGTAACTCCGGCGATTTGTGAGGCAGAAAACCGTTTTGAAATCGTACAGGAAGAAACATTTGCACCCATTTTGTATCTCATTAAATACTCCACTCTTGAAGAAGCAATTGAGTATCACAATGGAGTTAGACAAGGGCTTAGTTCAGCAATGTTTACTCTTAATATGAGGGAAGCAGAAACTTTTTTGAGTCATCGCGGTTCGGATTGCGGAATTGCAAATATTAACATCGGAACAAGCGGTGCGGAGATCGGTGGTGCATTCGGTGGTGAAAAAGAAACAGGGGGCGGGCGCGAATCCGGCTCCGATTCCTGGAAAGCGTACATGCGCCGGCAGACCAATACAATAAACTGGGGGGATGAACTGCCCCTGGCTCAGGGAATAACGTTTGATGTCTGAGCAGGTTGCCGTTGATTAACTCGTTGTAGCAATGATCATTCAAAATGATGGATTGCCAGGAGAAAACTTCATTTCTTCTGCCAAACCACAAGACATTTCCGTGTAACTTAAATCACACAGCAGATATAATGATATGAACTCATATAGATGTATTATCACAATCCTGATATTACATATTTTCCTGATTCAGGAAAATATGTCCGGAAAAAACCATGTGGTATATTCTGGCTTGTCAAACTCTCAGGGCAATCCAACATTTGTAATTGTACATGGTGCCTGGGGCGGGGGTTGGGCGTTCCGTGATGTGGAATCAATACTCAAACAGAAGGGATATGATGTGTATAGGCCCACACTAACCGGCCTTGGCGAACGCCATCATCTTGCAGACCATTCTATCAATCTGACAACTCATATAAATGATGTTTTGAATGTCATTATTTTTGAGGAACTGGAAGATATCATTCTGGTTGGCCATAGCTACGGAGGTATGGTTATTGCCGGTGTGGCTCACCGGATTCCGGAAAGGATAAAGAGTATGATTTATGTTGATGCTCATTTGCCTGATGATGGTGAAAGTATTGAAGATCTTCTTGGTGATAGAAAAGATGAGTTGTTTAATATGGAAAGAGGTGGTTACATCATTCCTTTCTGGGTTTCACCTGATCAGCCTTTTCCACGGGATGTTCCGCAACCGGTTCAAACATTTACCGAAAAAGTGGAGCTTGGGAATGAAGCGGCATTATCTATTCCTTCAACTTATATTCATGCTGTTGAACCGGGAAAACTGCCGGAGGACGATAATTTCTATTATGCTGCACAGCGAGCGAGGGAGCGAGGCTGGCCGGTACTAATCATCGACTCAGATCATAATCCACAATGGAGTTTGCCTTGGAGGCTTGCTGAGATGTTACACCTCAACTGGTAGATCTAATTTAAGAATTGGGATTATTGTTCGTTGCATTTTGTTACCGGTAATTGATCAATAACGCGATAACTCTCGGGCCCGTATTGGAAAAGCAAATCAAGGAGGCAGCAATCCGGGAAAAAACCATCGAAATGCTGCCTGTAAACAGGATGATTAAATATGAATAATGTTTGACTATGCCCTTGCCTTTGGTAGTGACGGGCACCTGGTTCCTGATAGTACAAATCAGCTTTGAGGTTTGCAGCTAATTGGTCGGGATCGGAATTATAGTTTTCCAGATTGCTCGAGAAAGTAATAGTAGAATTAAGACTGATATTCAGAAAACTGAGAATGCGTTTTCTCAGGTAAAGAACAAAAGGCAGTAGAAATTCGTGATCTGAGCCGGACTCGAAATCAGCCCGGATTTCCGGTTCATAATAATCATAGTACACACTGTTTCGGTAATTATATTCTAACGAGTACAAGATTAAGGATATCCATTTTTTTGTATGATCGATCCTGATTTCACGAATTTGTTTGTTACGGTCTTCAGTTCTTAGCGGAATATTGAGATAATTTGTACCCTGAGGAGTCCTGATTTTTGCCCTGTGAACACGCCCCTTTCTTGACCAAGGCTCAGAATCCTGTAATACAATCTGTTCTGATAACAACATTGTGGCAAGATCATGCAGATTGGGTATCAAAACAGGCTGGAGAATTGATAAAGTCTTGAGTCCTGAGTCTTGAGTCATGAGGCTTTCGATACACTTATGGATTTTTTACCTGATAAGTTCTCCGTGCTTTCTTGATTGCTGAATTACATTACCGGATGTTATCGAATAAATGGGGGTGATTGGGAAGCCTGTTTGGCGAAGCGCCCTGGCCGTCCAGGTATTTGAGGTTTTTGGGACAAAGTATAAGCCGTTTGCCTTAAAAAATGAACTGTTCCTATACAGGCCATCAGCAGCAAAAATAATACTTCCATCAGATCCGATGCGGAACCGATCTGCAATGAATTCTCCCATTTTTTCAGCGCCTTGCCGGGTAACCTGTACTCTTACAACCCTGCTGGCAGAAAAATACCGTTCAATGGGAATATCCATTCCAACTACATGAATTACACTCCGGGTGGGGAGTAATGCAGCTCTCATCATCAAGCCATATCCCGG
>PWLN01000116.1 GCA_003559375.1 Balneolaceae bacterium
AACATTGGTCAGCTTGTTACGACGGATGTAAACGCTCGATATATCCAGGATTCTGTTGGAAATCCGGCTACCAAGAATGTTACAAGCAGCGGCAGTGTAGGCTCCCTGTTATCATTCTTTGGTAAAATTGACTACAACTTTGATGAAAGATACCATCTTAGCGCTACTGTTCGCCATGATGGCTCATCGAGGTTAGGCCCAAACAGCCGTTGGGGTACTTTCCCGGCTTTCAGTGCAGGCTGGAGAATTTCCAATGAGTCTTTCCTGCAGGATAATACATTCTTCTCCAACATCATGCTTCGGGCAGGTTGGGGTATTACAGGTAATCAGGCGATTCCTGGCGGCGCAGCTTTCGACCGCTTTGGTGCCGGAACCGGTAATACATTTTATGATATCCGTGGAACAGGCAGCAGTATTGTAACAGGATACCGGCAGACTGACCTTGGAAACCCGGATCTGAAATGGGAAGAAGTGGAATCCATTAACGTTGGTTTGGATGTTGAATTCTTTGAAGGCAGATTTAACTTTGTACTCGACGTATATCAGCGTGATACCGACAACCTTCTTTTCAGGCCTGCCATTCCGGCTGCAGCCAGCCTTGCTGCACCACCTTTTGTGAATATCGGTAAAATGCGAAACACCGGTTTCGATATCTCTCTTGGATACCGAAATGATTTCAGCCGCGATTTGAGTGTAAGCTTCACATTGAACGGAAGCCATTATAAGAACGAAATCATCAGAATTGATGGTGAGCAGGAGTTTTTCAATGGACCGGTTGGTGCACGATTTGGAAACCCGGTACGTAATCAGCTTGGATATCCGATCGGAGCATTCTTTGGCCTCCAAACGGACGGAATATTTGCAAATGAAGCTGAAGTTGCTGCCCATGCGGAACAACCCGGTGCCGCTCCCGGACGTTTCCGTTTCGTAGATACAAATGGTGATGGAGTAATTAATGCAGATGACCGTGTGATTATTGGTGACCCGCATCCTGATTTTGTTGCAGGCCTCGACATTGGAGTGCAGTTCAGAAACTGGGATTTTAATGCCAATATCTTTGGAACATTTGGTAATGATATCTTTGATATCCAGCAGGAGTTCTATGTATTCAGAAACTTCAATACCAATGTCCGCCGAGATCTTCTTACCAAATCTGCTGTTGTGGAAAACGGCCAGGTTACAAACCTGAACAATGCAATATATCCGCAATTGGACATGACTGATACGTTCAGCCGACAGTACAGCGATTTCTGGGTTAAAGACGGCTCACACATTCGTTTGAGAACACTTCAGGTTGGATACTCATTTGCTCCGAATGCAATACCTGGCTTCAGGAATCTAAGGGTTTACGTAATGGGTGAAAATCTCTTCACTATTACCAATTACCCCGGACTTGATCCGGCACTTCCTGCAATCTCTGCATCAAGCGGAGGAGTGGATGTACGTGATCAGGCCAGAGGCCTTGACCGAGGTTCATACCCTACAAGCAGAACACTGAGTTTTGGTATCAGTGCAACTTTCTAATTCATCATTTTTAATACATTACAACAATGAATAAATTTAAAAATAAAATAATAATTGGACTGGCTGCACTTGTATTATCTGCGGGCCTGATAATTGGATGCAGTGACAGTTTCCTTGACGGCCCGCCGCAGGGATCACTGGATGAAGTAACCCTGTCGAATCCGGCAGGTGTTGAAGCAAACCTGATAGCAGCATACCGTGTTCTTGGCGGTTGGTTTGCAGGGGTTGGTGGCTGGGGCGCAGCTTCCAGCAACTGGCCGTTTGGCAGTGTAACATCAGACGACGCCTATAAGGGTTCTGAAAACCTGGATCAGCCGGATGTAAATGATCTTGAACTTTACACATGGAGCTTACCGGGTGCACATAATTATCTGAATGATAAATGGCGTTCTCAATTCGAGGGTATATCACGCTCGAATTCAACATTACGGTTACTTAGTACCGTACTGGCAAACGATCCCGGTGCAATGGGAGCTGTTCAGGCAAATGGCATCAGGGGCGAAGCACTGTTTCTTCGTGCACACTACCATTTTGAGGCATGGAAAATCTGGGGAAATATTCCTTATTACAAGGAAGATGATACAGATTTCCACAAATCAAATGTAGGTGTAGATGCAATTGCCAATGTATTGGCCGACCTTGATGAGGCAATCAATCTGCTGCCTGATTCACCAAGAAATGGTGATGTAGGAAGGGTGACCCGATGGACAGCACGCGCTTATAAGGGCCGTGTTCAGGCTTATACAAACGACTGGCAGGGAGCGTTAACAACATTACGTGAAGTGCGTAACAACGGGCCGTATGCTCTTGAGCAAAATTACCATCGAGTGTGGACCGGTTTTACTGAATTCGCGAATGGCCCTGAAACCATTCTTGCGTTCCAGGCTTCTGCCAATGATGGCAATCCGGGTGGCGATAATGCAAACTGGGGTGAGCGTTTGAATTTCCCGCATGGTGGCAGCCCGTTTGGTTGCTGCGGTTTTCATCAGCCTTCTCATAATATGGTGAATTTCTTCAGAACAGATGCCGATGGACTTCCTTTACCGCTTACCCAGCCAAACAACTGGAATACAATTGGTACCAATTTAACAGCTGAACTTTCTGCTGATATGCCTCTTGATCCGCGTCTTGACTGGACCGTAGGACGCGATGGTGTTCCTTACAAGGACTGGGGCCCGCACGCATCGGGATGGATTCGTGACCCATCTTTTGGAGGCCCATACAGCCCCAAGAAAAATGTGCATGAGCAGGCGAGTGGTGCTGAGAGTGCTGTAGGATGGGTGCCAACCCAGCTAAACTCTGTAAACCTCCATCTCTACCGGTATGCAGACATGCTTCTTTTACTTGCAGAAGCTGAAGTAGAAGTGGGTTCTTTAGAAAATGCACGTGAAATCGTGAATGAAATCAGGGCAAGGGCAGCTGCTGGTGCACAAGGGCCGGGTACAGATGCTGGCAGTATTTCTGTACCGATTGATGATCCTTCCATAACCTGGGCAGATTACCGCATTAGTCTTTACGAACAACCCTGGACAAATCAGGCTGTGGCGCGTGAAGCTGTTCGGATTGAGCGAAGGCTTGAGCTTGCCATGGAAGGTCACCGGTACTTTGATTTGAGGAGATGGGGACAATTACAGGATGTTCTTAATAACTATGTACAGGTGGAACGTGCACGAATTCCTAACCTTCAATCAGCTGCATCTGTAGAGGCACGCCATCAGTGGTATCCGATTCCCGATATACAGCGTGAATTGAGCCGCGTTGATGGAGAAGACCGGCTGGTACAGAACGATGGCTGGTAATATTTAAAATTCAGTTCTTAACATCCCGGCAGGATTTACAAATGTTTACCCTGCCGGGATTTTTTTTGTCATCAATTGAGTTAATTTAATCTGGTCAAGCGTAAAGCCAGACGTTATTTGAACTTTCTTATGTTTTAATAAATGGGTAGAGAAACGCTTGGGGCTTAGCGCATAGCACACTGCAAAATGCTGAACTATTCAAGTTCATAAATACCAGAAATAATCTATACTGTAATTTGGTTTAAATAAAGATTTGCGATGCTTGGCTTTTTCTACACTTTATTCATTAAGCTGTTATATTTTGCTTTCTTAACAGCATTAACAATTGAAGTTGCTTCAGCGCAACAGGCATCTCTTCAGGGTATTATTTCAGACAGGTCTAACAGCCAGCCGCTTTTTGGTGCCAATGTTATCCTGACTTCATCGACTGATGAAAGTATTAGGCTGGGTGCAGCCGTTGAGGGTGATGGTTTCTACCGTATTGGCAATATTACTCCTGGTGTATGGTATCTCAGTATTTCATTTGTAGGATATACGACATATCAGGATACTCTTTCTTTCAGGCCAGGTGAAAATAAAGCGGTGAACGCAGAACTCAGTTTAGATGATACAGTACTTGGAGAATTGGTTGTAACCCGAATTACCGGAGCAACCAGAAGTATAGAAGGAGCCCAGAGAATTACATCAGCAGAAATTCGCAGAGTTCCAAGTCCGGCAGCAGGAGACCTGTCTGCATATATTCAAACATTGCCTGGTGTTGTTACAACCGGCGACCGGGGAGGCCAGGTTTTTATCCGTGGGGGCTCTCCATCAGAAAATATGGTTCTTATCGATGGGGCTCTAATCTATCAGCCCACACATATTGTGGGATTTTTTTCACCTATACCGGCTAATGTAATAGCTGGCGCCGATTTTTATGCGGGGGGATTTAGCCCGAAATATACAGGAAGAATATCTTCTGTTATGGATGTGCAACTGCGCCATGGCGACAGATTTAATACCATGGCATCGGCTTCTGTAAGCCCGTTTGCAGCCGAGTTTTTTGCCGAAGGCCCTATAGAAACCGGCACATCTTCCTGGATTTTCTCCGCAAGAAACTCATTTATTGATCGCACAAGTACATAGTATCCTATCGAGAGACAACCACTTCAATTTCAAAGTCAGTTCCTTAAAGGCAGTTTTATTCAGGAAGAAACACGCTGTTCCGCAATGTTGCTTCACACGTTCGACAGTGGCCAGATGGATTTTGATCTTGATGATAGAATACGCTGGAGAAATATAGTTGTTGGGGCCAGATGTGTGGCACTACCCAAAGATAGCGGTACACTTCTTACTACAAATGTGAATGTAAGCAGTTTTTCCAACTCAGTGGGAAATATCAGGCCATACGGATTTCAGTCAGGAGCTACCCGCATTAATGTGGATTTGGATTTAAGGCAATATGCCGGAAATATCCGTTTCGATTATGGGATTTTTAACCGTTTAAAATACCTCAATTATAATCTTGGTGAGAATTATGTGGGATTTAGTTCAGAATCAGCCACCCAGTTTGTTGCAGGCGGCCATGTTCAGGCAACTCTGCCGCTTGGAAACCGATTGAATATTCAGCCGGGCGTTGGGTCTTCATATAATGGCGCATTTGGTATTAGTTTTGAACCGAGGTTTCGCTTTTCATGGAAACCCTTTGGAAGGGAGTCAGAAGAATTTTCCGGCTCTGCAGGACTCTATCTTCAGCCGATAACCGGTGTCAGTGATATTCGTGATGTTAGTTCGGTATTTGTGGCATGGATGAGTGCACCCTTGAGTAGTTCCCAGCTTCAATCATTTCATGCAACCATCGGTTGGCAGCAAATGCTACCAATGGGCTTAACATGGTCAGTAGAAACGTACTACAAAAGAATGAGCAATATTGCGATACCGGTATGGAGTACACTCGCAGAATTTACAACTGAATTAGCACTTGCCAACGGAACCGTATACGGCAGTGATTTCCGAATTGAATTTAACAGGGGACGTTTTTACAGTTTGATTGGTTACGGTTATAACTGGACTCTCTTTGAATCGGCTCAAGATCATTTTACGGTCTGGTTTGGGGAGCCGATGCAGGAATTTCATCCTCCGCACGATCGCCGCCATCAGGTAAATTTTCTGGCAAGCATAGATGCCGGAAACTATACTGCAGGTGTTCGCTGGCAATTGGGTTCCGGCATGCCTTTTACCCGGCCTTTGGGATTTGATGATATACTTGATTTTCGTCAGCGCCTTCCTGATGTTAATCGTGAAAGAGGAACAAGACGTGTTATTATCGACAGGCCCTATGAAGGACGGCTGCCAAGTATTCACAGGCTTGACGTATCCGTGGAACGTACATTCAGGATTGCTTCTAACGGGTCGAATCTGAGCTTTCAAGCCGGTGCAATTAACACATATAATCAGCCGAACATTTTTTATTATGATGTTTATACCGACAGGCGTATTGATCAGCTTTCATTTGCACCATATCTGACGATTAAACTGGAGGTGAAATGATAGAAAAAGTGAAAAGCTGGAGCGATAGCGGAAGTCCAGACAAACTTATCGGGATGAAAAGCTGGAGCGGAGCGACAGCACCGACACTTCGGGATGAATATTTTTTATATATGTCAGAATCTGATGTCGATTCTTCAGACAGATTCTGTTTGAACTCTTCCACACAAATCAAAGATTGTGAATCAGGGAGAAAATATCATGGACTTATAAAGTCCAAAAACAGATTCGGTGAGATAAGTAATTCAGGTACACATTTCGCTGCGCGGTTCTTCGCTACGCTTCGAATCACTTTTCATCCCGAGGTGTCGGGACTGTCGCTATGCTCCAGCTTTACACTTTTCATTTTTTCTCTTCTTTTCGCGACATCATGCAAGGATACGTTTGAACCATTTCAGGAAAATGATCGATACAATTTTTCTATTTATGGTTTTTTAGATGCAAATGTGGATACCCAATGGGTACGTGTTTCACCCGTAAGAGAGCAGTTTAATCAATCAGACCGGTTGCCTGACATGAATGTAGTCCTTAAAAACCTTGATACCGGTGAACAAACCCAAATGACAAATTCACTTGTTGAGTTCAGGCAGGGGTTTTATGCAGCTAATGCATGGTCGGATATGGATGTTCAGGAAAATCACACCTACCGGCTTGTTGCTGAGCGCCCTGATGGCGGTACAAGTCAAGCTACAGTTACGATTCCGCCGGCATTTCCAACACCCAGGGTTTTTGTAGACAGAATCCCTGATCAGGAACCGGAGTACTTTATCTGGATCGATGAAGGTGTAGAAAGATTGGCAGATGTTCAATCAAGATGGTATGTGAGGATTCAGACACCATTTTGGTATGATGATCAGTTGTTCAAATTTTCGTTGAAATCGAGGGCTGAGCAGATATCGACAGATAGTTATATAGTTCAGATTTTCCCGGATGAAGAAATTCAGGCAATCATTGATCAATCCCTGGTTTTACAAGGCCCGGATTCTGAACTAATTATTCTGCATCACCAGATTTTCGTAGCATCTGGTGGACCAGATTGGGATGTAAATATAACAAATGTTGAGGATCTTGTGTACAATCTTCCTGATGGATTTTCGAATATTGAAGATGGCCTTGGTTACATGGCTGGTGTTTTTAGCAGGCTCATCCCATTCAGGGAATGTTTCGATGGCCCCCGGCTGATTGCATGCCCCGAGGAAAAACCATTTTGGTGAAGCGGTTTGAGTGACATGTGTAACCTGCCAGAGTAGCGGCGTTTATCCGCTTCCTGGCAGAGTTGAACGTTTGTTGTAGCGAAAAGGCAAAAATGAAAAGCTGGTGCATAGCGACAGTCCCGACAAAGATGTCGGGATGAAAAATTGATACAAATCCCTGAATCTGTTGTTGATTCGTAAGACAGATCCTTTTTTGTTTCTTCCGAACAAAAGAAAGTCTGTGAATCCCTAAATGAATATCCTGGAATCCAAAAGTTCATGAATCGATTCAGATCAAAACCTCATTTAAGTTTACTTATCGCTGCACGGTTCTTCGCTACGCTTCGAATCATTTTTGCCATCTCACTTTTCACACTCCTTACTTCCTGCAACGAAACTTTTCAGCCTCTGATGGATAATGATTCGGTTTCATTCTCTATCTACGGCTACCTTGATGCCACTGCCGATACACAATGGGTGAGGGTAGCGCCTGTCAGAAAATTGCTTGCATCTCCGGTTGAAAAACCCGAAATGATGGTAAGCCTGGAGCATTTATCAAGCGGTGATAAAGTTGTAATGAGTGATACACTCTTGAAATTTCAATTTCCCACCGGCATCAATGCTGTCAATACTTTTACCGACATGAAGCTTGAACCCGGTCAATCCTACCTGTTAACGGCTGAAAAGCCTGACGGGAATTACAGCAAGGCCAGGGTTACGCTGCTTGAAAATTTTCCGGTACCGAAATTGCAAATAACCGGACACACGAATGATCTGCTGTACATTAGTGGTGTTGATCATCTGATTGATATACAGGTTAGATTCTTTTATCGAATTATATGGGCAGGTCAGGTTGAGAATTTAATGATTGCTGTACCTGTCACAAACCGGGCACAAAGAACCGGTGATGGAGAATACTTGGTAAGAATCAATAATCATTTTGTAAGAACTGGAGTTCAGCTTCTTCTCCCGGCAAACGCAAATGCAGAAATCTTACACCGCCAGATTTTTGTTGCCCAGGGTGGCCCTGAATGGGATGAAAATATCCGTGACCTGAACGATTTGGTTTATATTCTACCGGATGTTTATTCGAACATTGAAAATGGTATTGGGTATCTCATAGGAATCGTAAGCAAGTCTATTCCTTACAAAAGTTGTTACGCAGCTGAAGAACCCGATAAACTAATAGCCTGCCCCTAAGAACAGCAGTTTTTTTATTAAACAAAAAGTCATCTGACGAGTTTCATCGAAAAACGAACTCATAAAAAAAATGGAGATTATCCCGGAACGACTCGTCTGATAACTCCAATAAGTGCGGATCCAAAAGTCATCTGACGAATTCCTCCGATAAACGAGCTCATGAAGAAAATGGAGACTAACTTATAACAACTCGTCTGATGACTTTCAGGTATGGGTAAAAGTACTTGATACTGTTTACTGGATGCAGGAAATGGGGGGATGATAGGAGTCTGCGATCCAGTATCCGTACATTTAAACCTGACATATCACTGATTTCATCAATCCTTTTATACCGGGAATTAACATATCAAAACATTCAGTTACCATCTGCCACGACGCCGGTTATCATAGTTTCTGCCTTTTTGTGATATACGCTCACCTGCCCAGAATGGCCTCAGATTTTCGTCCCGCAATTGTATTGTATGTCCATTTGCTGATACTTGTTTGGCAACGTAGTGGTTTTCTTCCATCTGTTCGGTGCGAAATGCTTGTACTTCAATATTCTGGCCAACAGAAAGCCTTGAAATAAATGAATCAACGGCATAAGCTGCACCAAGGTGGATGTTATAAACCGGCTCACTTGCGCTGCTTTTTACAAACAGGTGTGTGCCAATGATAGCATATCCGGTTGTATTTTCACACGGGCCTGTTTTTATCTCGATCAACTCACCTGAAATGGATTCAATATCCGGTAAAATCTGCTGCTGCCCGATTCCATAAACATTTCCGATACCTTTCTGGGCATTTACAGGTATTGTGCAGACTAGAACGATTCCGGAAAATAATATCAAAAACGGAATAATTGTTTTCATTATAAACCTCGATTTTATAACCCAAATGGCAATATTACCATCTGATTATTAGACGTAAATTGAATTGGATAGTTTGTACTGTTTGCCAGAAAATGTGGTGATCTTGGCTGTCATCTGACGAGTTACCGTGAAAAATGAAGTAATTAAGAAAATTGGAATGAACATGTAACGACTCGTCTGATGACTAAAAAAGTGTGGGTTCGAATTTAAAACAGTCTACTTGATTCAAAATCAAACAAACCGATGAATCCCATCGAGAGGCTGGGTGGGGATGTTCGATAAGGAATCTTTCTGGGGGTGCTACATTAGTCATCGTAATCATTCGTCAGCCCGGAAATGCAACGGGCAGACGAGAGGTTGGGTGCTTGATTTTATGAATTTTAATTATCGATAAATACCATTGTAATTACTTCCCATATATGAACCCCATTTAACCGGTCTGTCAAGATGATATGTTGAACGAAGCCGGGTCATTTTGAAACCGTTCATGGCAAAAATATCCCGGCTGTCTCCAAGTAAAACGAAAACAATGTCAATTTTTCCATTGTTGTCCAGGTCTCCGATCCATGGAGTTGAGGCAAGATTGGCTCCCGATTCAAGACTGTTAATAGAATATTGCTGATCGTTGTGAAAATCGAATACAACCAGAAAGTGCTCATAGATAAAAGATCCGTCAAACTGTTCGTATCCGATATTAACGCTAAGCAATGCATCATCAAAGCCATCATTGTTAAAATCAGCAGCTACTGGAGTACCTGTCTGAAATATTCCCAGTGTTTCCCTGAACAGTACATCGCCGGTTTCACCATTGATTAACAGATGTTCATTATCCCGAAGATTCGGCCAGACTCCGACTGACAAGGTGGTGAACAAATCAATACGATTTTTATCAACAAAATTTCCCAATGCAATGGATCCGTATGTTTCCCTGTTGTCTGACTGAACAGTCCACAAAACGGAATTGTCACTGCCCCTGATTGCGATAATTCTTCCATCAACGGAGTTTACGGCAATGTCTAATGTGCCATCCCTGGTCAGATCAGCAAGTACTGGCGGCGCAATGAAGCCTTTATTGATGCCTGTAGCAAGCATGATTGAACCGGAAAGATCTTCATTTAGTACATCAGACAGAGTAGTACGGAAAAGGCTGCCCCCGATGGTTTCACCACCTGTACCGTAGATGATGGTGTAGTCTTCGTCATCAGGGTGAAGTTTGGCCACAACGGCCGACATATATGTTTCTTTCCCGTCAGGAACTGTGGCTTCAGCGATGATTTCTCCTGTGGCCGATGCAATGACCATCAGTTTTCCGGCAGGACGGTTTGGATCGTAAGGTGGTACTGTGAAATCTCCACCATTTGCCACGAGCAGATCGGGGAGGCCATCCCCATTTTGATCCGGGATTAGTTGGGCGTTGTAAAAATTAAAATAACCTCTCTCTTTTGCGATACTATGGCTGGCATCGGGCATGAATTCCCAGATAATATTACCGGTTCTGCCTTCAATTGCTTTAAGCATGGCTGCGCGTCCATTGATAATCACATCGCGGGTGCCATCTCCGGTAATATCAAGAAGTGTTGCTGAACCAAATACCTGATCATGTGCAGGCAGTTCCCAGAGGGTAGAACCGTTTGATCCACTAAGTGCTAATACTCCAACATCTGTTTCCATCATCTCAAGCTTACCCGATCCAAAAATCAGATCTTTAACACCATCACCATTAAGATCTACTGCCCTTGGTGAGGAATATACTCCGATTCCATTAAAACTACGTGACCATACATGTTCTATATGCAAATCAGGTGAAAACTCTGTGTTGTCCCTGCTGCACATGATTCCTGTAAGTAACAGAAATAAAAAAATCACAAAATATTTCATGTTAAAAATTATTAGTGTTGTATCCTGAAATATTGAACGTTGCCATTATTGTTACCGGCAACCAGTGCAAATCCGTCCGGTGTATTGATCAATGTAAGTGTTCTTAGGTCACCGGGAATAATTAAGCCGCTTTTTAAAACCGGAATTGGTGTCAGCGTACCGTCACCATTGCTTTTTAGAAGCAATCCGTTACCAGCATCGGCACGGGCAATATTAGGCTCAGTATGGTAAATATTGCCAGCGATAATGATTTCAGATATTCCATTACCGTCTACATCGTGTATGATGATGCTTTTAACGGGTGAGACTTGTGCTTCATTTGGCAGTGGCCGTACTGAAAAGGTACCGTCACCATGATTTTCAAACATCATGCTTGCAAATGTATCAGAATGGAAATTAAGGGCTTCATTCAGCTTTGAAACTCCGAAAATTCTGCGCATGTCAGCAGTTGAAAATGATTCGAATGAAGGGAAATTGGCTGCAATCATTTCCATTTCACGCCCATAATATGCCAAACCATGAAATGGATAAGTGTTTCCTTCGATTTGTTCTGTCAAAATTATTTCAGTATCGCGATTGCCCGTAAAATCAGCTGCAACCATCCCGAATCTGCTTTCCGGTGATGTGGTATATGAATGGTTCAGGCCAAGGTTTCCGGCAATGATATCCGGGTAGCCGTTTCCTGTTACATCACCTGCCGCGATACTGTACCACCATCCATTACCGGAAGGCAGGCTCAAGTTATCCGTTATATCCCTGAGCGTGCTTCCTGTATTTTCATAAAACTGAACAGGCATCCATTCACCGGCGGTTACCAGGTCTTTATTACCATTGCCAGTAAAATCGATCCAGACAGCGGCGGTTATCATTCCACCGGGTTCCATGAATTCCGGAGCCACTTCGGAAGTGATATCTGTAAACCGGCCTCCTTGGTTTCTGAGGATATAACTGCGGGCCGGTTTAGGATAATCTCTTGGTGTTAAACGGCCTCCCACAAAAAGATCGGATAAACCATTCCCTGTAAAATCCCCGACAGCGATGGCAGACGTGCTGGTAAGCATTTGCGGAAGTGCCGAATCATCGCGTAAAAAGCGTCCGTTTCCGTGATTAATGTAGAGCCTGTCTTGTAGTAGCGATGACACCGGAGATGTATGATAACTGCCGCTAGCCACATACAGATCAAGAAGCCCGTTCCCGTTAGCATCAAAGAAAACAGCTCCCCAGTCTTCATGATTTCTGTCGGACTCGAAAGGCTGCTGGCCGGGCGCTTCAATAAATGTGCCGTCATCTTGCTGGAAATACAACTTTCCGGGGAACCCTGCACTGGCCCCGATATAGAGGTCATCAAGCCCATTTCCTGTTATATCACCGGCAGCTATTGGCGGACCCTGTCTCGAAATCATGTAGTGCAACATGGATTGAATACTGTAATCCACGGACTGGTGGTCGTCACGATGAACAAAATCTAATCCGATTGAAGCAGGGTCAACCGGGTGAAAGTATACATTTTGCCGGGTTTCAGGAGAGAATGGGGTATCCGTTTCAACTGCTTCACTCTGATTAAGAGTTATCGTTTGATTGACAGGTATATTGATCAAGAGCTGCGTACTTCCGTCTGGCCAGTTAATTCTGAGACTGTCGGCAACTTCTGAGTGTCCTAATCCAAATTGTACCCGGTCGTCCATTGTAGACATAAAACCGCGATACGGAGTATGATAGATATATTGCATTTGACCATCGGCCCATAAAAATATTTTTGAACCTAACCCCCTATAATTTGGATAATCACCATTCAATTTAAATTGCAGGAAAGCGGTATCATCATTTTCAGGAGCAACATTTTCATAAATAAAAACAGGTGCATTGATATTGCTGACCACAAGATCGAGCCTGCCGTTATTGTTAAGGTCGGCGTAAGCAGCTCCGTATGAGTAAGCCGGTTGATTCATTCCCCATGCTTCGGTTTTATTGGTGAACGTAAGGTCGCCATTGTTACGAAATATATAATTTGGCACATGATAGGAGTGAATGTTCTGCAGAATTTCCCGTTCTCGTTGCCTTATGAGCTCCGGGCTCCCCAATCGCCGTGCATTATGCATATCACTCAGGTAATCAAAATCATTGACGGCTTTGGGATATCCGTTCGTTGCAAACACATCTTTGTATCCGTCATTATCAAAATCAGCAAACAGTACAGTCCAGTTCCAGTCTGTGTAGGCCACTCCGGCCATCCGGGCAATTTCACTGAAAATGATATTCTCCTCGCTGTCAACACCGTGGTTCATCTGGAGAGTATTTTGATTATAATGAGGAAAATAGCCCAGGCGTCTCAGATCCATATAACCGCTATAGGTGGTAGAGCCGCTCATTCTTTTGCGATCGGAAATAGCCTCCGGCATCATATCACTTTGAAGAATATCTGGCCAGCCATTATTGGTGAAATCGGCAATATCTATTCCCATTCCGGCAAAACTTGAATGACGCAGGAAATCGGCAGCACGGTCAGTAAAGGTTCCGTCTCCGTTATTGATGTATAAAACATCGTTTGGTGTGATGTCATTGGAAACGTAGATATCCGGCCATCCGTTACCATTGAGATCGGTAACCACCACTCCAAGGCCATATCCCAGGGTTTTCAGAATTCCGGCTTCTTCTGATACATTGGTAAAGGTGCCATCTCCATTATTTCGGTATAATTGGTCGAAACCGTTGGGATCGTTTCTTCTTTCACCAAAAGTAACCATTCCCGACTCTCCTCGTCGGAATTCACCCGGAGAGTTTCCAAGAAGAAAAAGATCAAGATATCCGCTGCCATTATAATCAAAAAAAACGGCATGGGTTGTGAAACCGGTATCATCGATGTTAAATTCAGCTGCAGCTTCCCTGAAAGTACCGTCTCCATTATTCAGGAAGAGAAGGTTTGCGCGTTCTTCAGGTGTAGACCATTCGGGGCCTGATACGGATACATAAATATCAAGATATCCGTTGTTATTAATGTCCACCATGGACGCTCCAGTAGCCCATGTTGATGTTGCTACACCGGCCTGTTCGGTAATGTCCTCAAAACGCATATCACCGAGGTTCAGATAAAGCCTGCTGGATACCATGTTGCCTGAAAAAAATATATCAGGAAGCCCGTTATTGTTTATGTCACCAATGGCTACACCTGCACCGTTATAGATGAACGGATCTGTCTGAGCATTAACCGTGTCAGTTGTTGTAATGGTGTTTTCGAACGTGATGCCGGTAGTTCTTGAATCCAGTTTTTGAAATAGAGGTGGTTCAGTTGGTTTACTGCATGACAGCATTGACAATATGAATGCCGGCAATATGAACTTACTTAGAATGGATTTTTTCATTATGAAAGTCTGTAGCTGAAACTATATAAATGATAACAATAATCCGAGAATAAGTCATTATTTGTGAAGAATTTTAGGGTTAAGATTTTTTTAATATGTATGGTTATGCAAGGATTCGGGATACTTTGGTATGTGGTATGTGGTATGTGGTATGTGGTATGTGGTATGTGGTATGTGGTGTGCGGAGTGTGGGATTTACGATGGCGCAAACGTCCCGTTTGTGCCAATCTACTCTTGACTTTACGATTGCAAGCGTCTTTTGGTCGACAAGGTTGCAGCATTGTAGGCCGCTTTTACCTGCCGGGGCGTGTTGATTTCAGATTTTTGATTACTCGATTGGCAACAAAAACACCACATTTTAATTGTCCATTGTCCATTGTCTCTCAACCAAGCCACCGGTTTAAAATTCTGTTCACAAAATAAATGAACCCCCAATACGTAATGCTCTAAACATTTTTTTGAAGCAAAACGAAGTTGGCAGTATCTTGAGAATCGGTAATTTTTTTCGGATGCGGAAAAACATCCAGTTCTGAAAGCTTCATAATCAGCTTTTCAAACCCGGCTACGATTATAAATTGATTTTTATGAGAAACGCTTTTTGTGGCAGCTTATCAATTTTATTGATAAGCCTAATACTCCTTGCAGGCTGTGCCAAAAAAACTGAAGATACTCTCTTCATGCTTTTACCGCATGATCAGACGAATATCCATTTTTCAAATGATATTGTTAGCACACCTGAATTTAATATTCAGAACTATCTCTATTTTTATGACGGGGGAGGGGTGGCTGCCGGCGACCTGAATAACAACGGTCTTCCCGACCTCTTCTTTACCGGGAATATGACAGATAACCGGCTCTATGTTAACCTTGGAGATTTTGTTTTCGAAGATGTTACGGAAAAAGCAGGCATCATTAATGAACCTGACAGCTGGACTACCGGCGTTACAATGGGTGATGTAACAGGAAACGGCTATCTTGACATCTATGTGAGCAGGGTAAATTTTAAAACCAAAAGCGGGGCTAACCAGCTTTTTATCAACAACGGAGACGGAACATTTTCTGAACGCGCTTCTGAATTCGGACTCGATTTTATCGGCTATTCAACACAGGCTGCATTTTTTGACTATAATAATAATGGAAGGCTCGATCTTTTTCTGCTGAACCACACGTTCCATGGAACTGATACCTATGGGCCGGTTGAAGTACTCCGGCCGCGTCCCCATCCCAGAGCGGGCGACCGCCTCTTTCGAAATGATGATGGTTTTTTTACCGATGTTACAGCGGAAGCCGGTATTTATAGCAGTGCACTTGGCTATGGTCTTGGACTTGCAATCACCGATATCAACCAGAATGGCTGGCCGGATATCTATGTAGGAAATGATTTTCATGAAGATGATTATTTCTACATCAATAACGGAGACGGCACCTTCACTGAAATGCTTTATTCGATGGTAGGCCATACCAGTAATTCGTCAATGGGAAATGATGTAGGGGATATCAACAATAATGGCAGAATGGATATCGTGTCGCTCGACATGATGCCGGAAGATCATTACACGTTTCTGAAATCAGGCGGACCGGATGTGGTGATGATAGCTGACGCGAAAAGAAGTTTCGGATTTGGAGAAAAAAATCACAGAAATACCTTGCAAATCAACAGGGGAATACCTGCAGGAAAAAATATACCTGTTTTTAGTGAAACAGCATTTGCGTCGGGAATCGCACGCACGGAATGGAGCTGGGCAGCCTTGCTTGCTGATTTTGATAATGACGGATATAAAGACCTTTTTGTGACAAATGGATTGCCGCACAGGCCAAATGACCTTGATTATGTAGCCCGCCTGGCTACGGTGAGGGAAAGGTTCAGAGGAGAGGAACTCAGTAATCAGGAATATGCTCTTATAGACATAATGCCGGAAGTGAGGGTTCCGAATTATATGTTCAAAAATAATGGGGACCTCACATTTTCTAACGTTACAGCCGATTGGGGTTTCTCAAACCCATCTTTTTCAAACGGAGCCGTCTATGTGGACCTGAACAAGAATGGAATGCTGGACCTGGTTGTAAATAACATAAATGCCCCGGCTTTTATCTACCAAAATACAACGGCACCGGGAGATTCTACCCATTTCCTAAAGGTAAAACTTGAAGGTGATGCTCCGAATACAACGGGTATCGGATCAAAAGTGTTCGTATATAACCGTAATCACACCGGGGTGCTTTATCGCGAACAATTTCCGACACGTGGTTTTCAGTCATCTGTGGATCATGTTCTTCATTTCGGTTTAGGCCAGGCATCTGTTGCCGACTCGCTTCTTGTTATCTGGCCCGACAGGCGCTACCAGGTACTGACCGATGTGAGCGCGAACCAGACGCTTGTTTTAAATCAATCGGATGCTGCCGGAGATTTTGATTACACAACCTTACACTCTTCTGTAAATTTACCCCTTTTACAGAATATCACTGAAGAGCTGGGGATCACTATACGTCATATTGAAAATTCTTTTGATGATTTTTATCGTGAACCACTCATGCCTTATAAACAATCAGAACGGGGTCCGGCACTTGCTGTAGCAGATGTAACCGGCAATGGTCTGGATGATATTTTTATCGGGGGATCGAGAGGTTTTGCCGGAAGGCTGTTTATGCAACAGGCACCGGGGCAGTTTGTTGAAACAGATCAGTCCGATTTCAACTCAGACAGGCACAGCGAGGATGTAGATGCGATATTTTTTGATGCAACCGGAGATGGATTGCCCGATCTGTATGTTGTTAGCGGGGGAAATGAGTACACCATGGATTCACCTGAATTGCTGGACAGATTGTATATTAATACAGGTGACGGACAATTCAGAAAATCACTGAATAGCCTGCCGGATATTGCTGTGAACAGTTCGGTGGTCAGAGCTGCCGATATAAACGGCAATGGTCATCTTGACCTGTTTGTTGGTGGACACACAATTCCGTGGAGATATGGAATCGGTCCGCAAAGCATGATCCTGGAAAACAATGGAAGAGGGGTTTTTACGGATGTCACCGAAGATGCGGCTCCTGAAGTTCAGACGATTGGAAATGTGACATCGGCAGCATGGGTTCTGAATCCGAATACAGGCCTGCCGGATCTATTAATAGCCGGTGAATGGATGCCGGTTCACTATTTCGAAAACAGAAACGGACGGTTTGTACATCGTACAGAACAGGCAGGGCTTGCTGAATTAAAAGGACTCTGGCAGACTATGACAGCCGCAGATCTCACCGGTAACGGACATCAAGATATCATCATCGGAAACTTTGGCATCAATAGCCGTATGCAGCCCGATCCTGAAAATCCACTCAGACTTTATGTGAATGATTTTGACGGAAACGGACATACAGACCCAATTATTACAAAAAGGGTAAACGGCGTTGAAAAGCCTTTTGAGCAACTTGATGAGTTGATGATGCAGATGCATAATATCAGAGGCACAGTGCGGAGTTACCGGGATTTTGCAGGCAGAAGCATCAGGGAATTGTTTGACCCGCAAAAGGTAGATGAAGCCCTTCAGAAAGAGATCAATACATTGAGATCCATCATTCTGCTGAATGATGGTAATGGGTCTTTTGAACGCATTGATTTACCGTTTGAGGCTCAATGGTTTCCGATTATGAGTATACAAGTAGAGGATTTAGATGGTGATGGAAATCCGGATATTATTCTTGGAGGTAATCTTTTTGGAGTGAAACCGAGTATAGGAGGCAGGCAAGACGCGGGCTACGGGCTTGTCCTTACAGGTGACGGTACAGGCACATTTAAGTCTCTCTCTATTAACGAGAGTGGTTTTTTTGCTGAGGGAGAAATCAGGGCTATTCTTCCTGTTCATCTCGGCAATGAAAGAAGTAATTTGATCGTTGCAAGAAACAATGATGAACTTTTGATTTTTTCCTCCGGCAACAGGTAATTGATCCAGATTATATCCTATAAACTCTGAGCCATCTACAAAGCAATGGTTAACCGAAGATTCATTTTTATATGTTCAAACTGAAGATATTTAGTTTCCTGATTCTCTTTTTAATGATTGGTTTTATTTCCTGCAGGCCTGCAGAACGTGAAGTTCAGCGAACAGATGCCGATTATCAGCAGGCTGTTGCCGATTTTTTTATGAGCCTTGGTGCAAGCCAGACCGATCAAGCCCGCTTTGCCTTCAATAAGATGAATGATGTAGCCCAGGCTTTTCCAGAGGAGAGTGCCGCATGGGCCAATCTCGCTGTTTTTGCCATGAGACAGGGGAATTTTGATCTCGCAATCGACAGAATGGGGCGTGCCCTTGAATTAAGTCCAGATCACGAGGATGTTTTATTCCTTGCGGGAATCATAGACAGCAGGAGAGGTGAAATGGAAGGTTCCATCGCATATCTAAAACGTGCCATAGCCGTTGCTCCCGAAAATTTGCGGATACGCTTTGCCCTGGTTCAGGAACTTGAGAGACAGGACGATATAAGCAATTCAACCGAAATACGTGAAAATTTGCTGAAGCTTCATGAGATGGCTCCGTCAAATCAGGTTGTTATTATGGAACTGGTTCGCCTTGGGGTAAAAGAACAGGATACAGCTCTTGCAGAACAATTCTTTCAACAGCTTGGCGAGCAGACATCAGACTGGGATTCAGAAACCCGGAACCAATATCGGCTTGTTTACGATTTGCTGGAAGAAAGCAATTTCTCAGAATTGTCATTGGAATTGTCATTTCTGAGAAGCGGCATGGAGTCACATCCAACATTTCAGGACTACTTGTTACAGGTTCAGCTACCTCCTACTGATGTGGGGTATCTGATTACTCAATTTATCCACCTTCCTGAACCGGAAGTGAAAGTTGCTGCTCCCGATCTTGATATGAGACTTGATCAGCTGCCACTTGAATTACCAGAGGAAAGGGCAAGTTGGGTGAAGGGAGTCACTCTTCTTGAAGAATCCCCTCCGTTTCCGATAAGCATAACAAATGGTGAGGTGGTCGTTGATGATCAGGTCCGGCTGCAATTTCCTGGAAACACAGATTCAAAACTACCGCCATCAGTGGTGACTGAGATCGACTATAATTACAATTTCCGGAACGACCTTGCACTCGCTGGCAGCAACGGTTTCAGGCTCTATCGCCTGAATACCGACCAAACCTTTACCGATGTTACAGCCGAAACGGGTATTTCATCCCAAATCATTAATGGAAGTTACTACGGTTTGTGGGCATTCGATATGGATATGGATGGCGATCTTGATATGGTCCTCGCCCGGCAGAATGGTGCCCCCGTAGTGCTCCGGAATAATGGAGATGGATCATTCAACGAAATGGCGCCATTTCGAAATGTCAGCGATATTCGCAATTTTTTGTGGGCTGATTTAACTGGAGATGGTGCTCCGGAAGCGACTATGCTAACAGCAAATGGATCAGTTATAACCTACACAAATCTGAGAGGGGGGCAATTCAGCGACGGGAAACTACTTGCTGAGAACGTTGCAGCCATAGCTGTTGCCGATATCAACGCGGATAGCCAGTTTAATATCATTTCTGTTGATACTAATGGCCTTTTCCTCAAACACTACTTCAATATGAGATATGGTGAATGGGAGAGTGATCCTTTTATTGAAAACTGGGACGCTTCTATTGTGGCCGGATCAGTGAATTTGTTTATTGCAGATCTGGATAACAACGGGGCTCTTGATCTGATCTTGTCAAATCAAGAAATGACCAAAATCTGGCTGGGTGATGATGAGAGAAAGCCGGTTCCCTTAAACATGGAATTACCCGGCGGCGTTGTTAATATTTTTGATGTGGACGGAAATGAACGCCTTGATCTGCTTGGCATTACAGAAGAACTAACCCCGTTTCACCTCAAAAATGAGGGTACAAAAAATTATAACGCCCGCTCTATTCGTGCCAGGGCATCCGGCGATATGGGTGATCAGAGAATCAATTCCTTCGGTATTGGAGGAGAAATGGAAGTGCGATCCGGATTACTCTATCAGAAGCAACTGATTTCATCACCTATTGTACACTTTGGACTTGGGGAACATGATGAAGCACAAATGCTGAGGATTATATGGCCTAACGGGTCGGTTCAGGCTGAGTTTGCCGAATTGGGAATGGGTGCCACCATATTTAATGAACAGATTTTGAAGGGATCCTGTCCGTGGTTGTTTACGAATGATGGTGAAGAGATCCATTTTATAACCGACGCATTGTGGAGATCTCCGCTCGGGCTTAGAATTAATGCGCAAGAGACCGCTGGTGTGATTCAGACTTATGACAGGGTAAGGATTCCTGGTAATAGGCTGAATCCGGTTAACGGTATTTACGACCTTCGGGTTACTGCCGAATTATGGGAGACTCACTTTTTCGATTATGTTGCACTTAAAGCTGTGGATCATCCGGCCGGGACAGAAATATTCGTGGATGAACGATTCGTATTTCCGGCTCCTGATCTCTCCACAAGAATCATGACTGAACCACAACCGGTATTGAATGTAACCGACGATAAAGGCAACAACCTAACCGATATTGTATCCAATATGGATGCCAGGTATATCAAGCCATTCAGAAAAACGGTATATCAGGGACTTGTGGAAGATCATTCCATCGTGATTGAATTAAGCGGTACAACTCCGGAAAATGGTGAGTGGCTGATTCTCTCCGGATGGCTGCGTCCGACCGACAGTTCCATTAATCTTGCCCTGAGCCAGGGTTCAATCGAACCGCCCAGGGGTTTGAGAGTGGAAGTTGCCAATGAAACCGGTGGCTGGCAAATACTTCATGAAGATTACGGAATACCGGCAGGAAAACTGAAAACCATATTGATTGATCTTGAAGGAGCTTTTAAATCCGAAGATTATCGAAAAGTAAGGCTCAGTACAACATCCGAGATTTACTGGGATGGAATTTTTCAGGCACAAAAATTGGATGAGTCACTGTTCAGCGAAGTAAAAATGGTTCCCGTGTTACAAGAGTTGAGATATCGTGGTTTTTCAGAGTGGAACAGGGCTGATGCGATTTCACCCAAGCTTCCCGACTACGGTCAAATTTCAAGTACAGCACAGCGATGGAGGGATCTGGAAGGATTTCACACACGCTTTGGCGATGTAAGTGAACTGCTTACAGACATCGATGACAGATACGTAATCATGAATGCAGGTGATGAACTGGTACTTCACTTTGAAGCGCTTGATGAGCCGGCAGAAGGTTACACGCGAAGTTATATCTTTGTATCTGATGGCTGGGTAAAAGACGGTGATTACAATACCGAGGCATCTGCCACAGTACTGCCACTGCCATATCACGGCCAGGCAGATTATGAATACAGCGATGCCAGTAGTCTTTTTGAAGATCCGGTATTTTTACGGCATCGTGAAGATTGGGCCAATTATCATACCAGATATATTACGCCTTACGTTTTCAGGTCTGCATTGCTGTTTGATTGACACCGGAAAACAGACTTCGGGGAAATTTTTTTTTCTGAATAAAAAGGTTTTAGAACCTACAACATTGCATGACAAGTTATTCGGCTGATATCATTCATTCACCTTTTTTGAGGAACTTGAAAGCGCTATTTCTTATATTTTCAACCATCATTCAGTTAAGTGCTGATTAAAGATAATTGATCTCTATGAACCGTGAGTTACTGAATAAATTTATTGTTACCCTGATTTTCGTACTGCTTGTTTCTGTACCGTTTGGTATGAAGAAGTATGAAGAATACACAAATGCCATATTTGTGGGCAGTATGCAGGAGATCATTGAACGGTATGGCTTTTTTCTTGAAGATGTTACTACTGAAATCGGAGTGGATTTTGTACATCAGCGTGTTACCGTAGATGAAAAGCTGCATCACATTCTGCCGCAGATCTCATCAGTAGGTGCAAGTGTATCCATTGTTGATTTTAACCGGAACGGGTTTCCTGATATTTACTTTACCAGCAGTGAATTTGGTTCAATGAATGCCCTCTATATGAATCTTGGTGACGGGACTTTTATTGATGTGGCAGAGGATATGGGCGTGGCCGATCTCAATATACCCGGGCGTGGTGCGTCAATGGGTGCCGTGTGGGGCGACTTTAACAACAACGGTTACGAGGATCTGTTTCTATATCGCTGGGGAAGGCCCGAACTTTTCAGAAATGAGGGTGGAACCGGTTTTACACGTGTTACTGAAGAAGCAGGCCTTGATCTGCATATTAATGCCAATACTGCATTCTGGTTTGACTATAACAATAATGGTCATCTCGATCTATTTATCGGTGGGTATTACCATGAGGATGTGGATTTGTTTAACCTGTCTGATACACGAATGATGCCTGACAGCTACGAATATGCAACAAATGGTGGTTTGAACTATCTGTTTGAAAACCAGGGTGATGGTACTTTTGTTGATGTTTCTGCCAAAGTGGGGCTTCATGAAACACGCCGGTGGACACTTGCTGCTGCAGCTGCCGATATCAATGATTCCGGATTTCAGGACATTGTACTGGCTAATGACTATGGAGTGGATGAAATTTTTATCAACCGTAACGGTGAAACTTTTTTCAATACAGGCCAGGAGGCCGGACTTGGTTTTGTACCCAAAAGCGGTATGAGTGTGGATTTTGGTGATATCCTGAACCAGGGACAATATGCCATCTATATCACAAACATATCTGAAGCCGGAGTGTTGATGCAGGGTAATAACCTCTGGGTTCCTTCAAGAAGAAGTGCCGGAGAAATTCCCCGTTACCGCAATATCGCCGGAAATATGGGAGTGGAGATCGGTGAATGGGGTTATGCGGGGAAATTTATCGATTTTAATAACAACGGATATCTTGATCTGTATGTGGCAAACGGTTATGTATCTGATGAACCTGATACCGATTACTGGTATGATTATGCACGGGTTGTGGGTGGTAACCGGAATGTAATCATCGATGCAATGAACTGGCCTGCTATGGAAGGGCGAACGTTTTCGGGGTATCAGACCAATAAGATTTGGATCAATGACGGCGCAGGACGCTTCAGGGAAGTAGCCAGAAGTGTAGGCGGGGCTTTGGCACTCGACAGCCGTTCTATTGCATACGCTGATTTAACGGGTAATGGGTCACTGGATATCATAGTTGCCAATCAGAATCAGCCTGTAACAATTTACAGAAACCATACCAACCCGGAACACAACTGGATCGGATTTGATTTAAGGGGAGTGAGTAGCAACCGAAGTGCCATTGGAGCCACACTCTTCCTGCACTGGGACGGCAAGGTTACAAAAAAACATGTGAGCGGCGGCGAGGCTTTCAGCTCCCAAAATCAGAGGCCGGTGCATTTCGGTATAGGCCTGACCGAAGAGGTTGAAAAAGTTGAAATACGCTGGCCATCCGGAATTGTTCATGTAATCGATTCTCCGGATATTAACCGCTATCATCAGATAACGGAACCTGTGGAGCTTTAAAGGTATGAGATACTGGATACTGGTTGAGAAAAACCGTAGCCCGGGTCGCTGACCCGGGATAACAGATTTTGGATTATAACGTATACTGAATGTGGGTTACTGGACTCAGATGTTGTGTTAATAGAAACACTTTAGATAAAACAGTTAATTTTTTTCCAAGCGTTGGCAAATAATTCGATACTCTCGAAAAAGTACTTCATCTTTCAATGAGCCAGTTTCCATATTTCCATTTTTTTGTAACTCATTTTATAGATTGATGAAAGTTTTCTCTAATCATATGAACCAGAAATTTTGGTTTCCTTACAAAAATTTTTTTAAACAAATTGCCTTACCAGCATCCAGCATTCCCGAGGGGTCGGGATGTCGCTATCGCGCCACCAGCATCCAGCATCCTGCATTCCTAATCCCATGAATTACAAAAATGAGCAACACCATAGCAGCACTGCCCAAGGCATTTAGCAAATTTTCTC
>PWLN01000305.1 GCA_003559375.1 Balneolaceae bacterium
GGCAAGGGTATCAAAATTGAATGGCCTCACAATGATCGTTGCAGGAAGTTCCTTTATTACATCCACTATAACCAGCATAATTGCCGCAAAAAGGCTCCCGCGCATCATTGGCATATGAACTCTGCCAAGAATTTTACTGAATGGATAACCCATACCCTCGGCAGCTTCATCCATACTGTGTGTAATTTTACCAAGGCTTGCTTCTACGGTGTTGAATGCAACAGCAAGAAAACGTACAACATAAGCAAAAACCAATGCGAATATCGTACCGCTTAATAAAAGTCCGGACGAGATTCCAAATACTGATCTGAGCCAGCCGTCTATGGTATTATCTACCCATCCAAAAGGAATCAATATTCCAACTGCAATAACAGAACCCGGAATTGCATATCCCATTGAACCGATTCTTGTAGATGATTTTGTCAGAAATCCAGGGCTTAATCGAACGCCATAGGCCATAATCAGTGCAACACCCAGTGCAGCGAATCCTGCAATAACGGCAACTACTATAGTATTAATGCTGTATTGTAAAAATCGCGCATCCACTGCGGCATCAAAATTTACAATCATCATCTCCAATAAAATCACTGTAGGCAGCAAAAATCCAACAAAAACCGGTAAGAAACAGAAAAATGTACTTGCCCAGGCTTTCCATCCCTTTAGCTCATAAACATGTAACCGTTTATATCTGCCTGAACCGCTTTGTTTCACATTCATTTTGTTACGGCTCCACCTTTCAAGCAGTATCAAAAAGAGAATAAAGATGAGAAGGAAGCCGGCCAGCTGAGCAGCAGCGGAGCGCTCTCCCAGGCCAAACCATGTTCGATATATGCCTGTTGTAAAGGTTTGTACACCGAAATAATCAACAGTTCCAAAATCATTCAGTGTTTCCATCAGGGCAAGTGCCATACCCGCAGCAATAGATGGGCGTGCCAGTGGAAGGGCGATTTTATAAAAGCCCTGAAACGGGGTAGCGCCAAGGCTTCTGCCGGCTTCCAGCAAAGATGCAGACTGTTCAAGAAATGCGGCCCTGGTAAGCAGGTAAACATAGGGAAAGAAAACGAACGACATCATGATGATGGCTCCACCAAGAGAGCGTACATTCGGGAACCAGTAATCTCCCAGCCCCCAACCGGTTATGTCTCTGATGAACGATTGAAGCGGGCCTGTATAGGCAAGGAATTCCGTATAGGTATATGCCATCAGATATGCCGGTACTGCCATAGGCAATATCAGCAGCCAGTTAAACCATCTGCTACCCGGAAACCGGCACATTGTTACAAGCCAGGCTGTGCCAACCCCTAAAATAAAAACACCGGTTCCCACGCCTAACATCAGCCAAAATGAATTCAGGATATAGGCGGGCAGGACAGTTGAAGAAAGATGCTGCCAAACATCACCGCTTGGCACAAAAATATTTGCAGCTACTGTAAATACAGGTATTCCTACAAGAACAGCGATCGCAACGGTTAATATGCCCCACCATAATGATCCGCTTTTTTTATTTCCGTATTGGTTCCAAACCGAACTGCCACGGGTCATTTCTATGATGTTACGGATCATAGGCAGTTCGTATAAATTGAAAAAAAAGGTATTCAGTAACCGACATGATTTAAAATTCTGCTTTCCAGTCTTTCTGTTTTATTCCGAATTCCTTTTTAAGAACAAGGTTAGCTGCATGAAAACCACACATCCCGTGTACACCACCTCCCGGTGGTGTTGAAGAGGAACAAAAATAGAGGCCTTTAGCAGGAGTGGCATAAGGTTGAAAAAAACTCACCGGCCTTGAAAAGAGCTGGGTTATATCCTGACGTCCACCGGTAATATCACCACCAATATAATTGGAATTGTAATTCTGAAAATCGAATGTATTCATTGCTTTTTTTTCCTCAATAACATCACGAAATCCGGGTGCAAAACGTTCTATCTGGTTTTCAATGGCTGAAGCCATATCCTTAACAGAGCCGTTTGGAACGTGACAGTAAGCCCATAATGTATGTTTTTCATCGGGAGTACGGGTTTCATCGAACAGGCTTTGCTGTGCAACGAGAACGAACGGTTTTTCAGCATGTTCGTTACGATCCATCGTTTTTTCGGAAGCTGCGATTTCATCAAAAGTTCCGCCTACATGAACGGTACCGGCTTTGCTGCACTGCTGATCCTTCCATGGCACCGGTTCTTTGAGTATGTAATCGATTTTAAATACGCCATGACCTGTTTTAAACTTAATCAGTTTCTTCTTGTATTTGGCAGGTAACAGGCTGGATGCGATCCTGGTAACCTGAATAGGCGACAGATCAAATAACACAGCTTTAGCCGGTGGTAATCCCCTGATATCTTCCACTTTGTGATCTGTTTCAATAGTACCACCCAGCGATCGAAAGTAAGCTGCCATTGCATTGGCAATGGATTGCGAACCGCTTATTGACAAGGGCCAGCCACCAGTATGGGCTGTGCCAAAAAAAACCAAAGCAACGGCAGATGTAGCCAATGAGTTTAGAGGAAGTATGCTATGGGCTGCCATGCCGGCGTATAGTGCTTTAGCCCTCTCTGTTTTAAATTTCTTTTGAAATTGTGAAGCAGATCTTAATCCATTAAAACCGAATGAAGCAAGTTTAAAAGGGTGTGATGGTATGCTAAGCGGGCCCAGAATATCATCAGTGAGATAATCCCAGTTTTCAATGAGTGGCTGGATAATGGAGAGATATGTTTTTTCATCATTTTCAAGATGAAAAGCCGTTTCGTGTACATCGTGATAGAGTGTAGCGGCCGGTTCATTATCAAGTGGATGGGCAGCGGGATACTTCGGATGAATCCACTTCAAACCGAAATTTTGAAGGGGCAATGATTTTAAAAAGGGTGATGCAATGGCCATGGGATGAATAGCTGAACAAATGTCATGGAGATAACCTGGCCGAATGATTTCCTTTGTGCGCATTCCACCGCCAACGGTATCCTCGGATTCAAAAATTTTAACTGACAAACCTTCTTGTGCAAGCCTTATGCCGGCAGCAAGACCATTCGGGCCAGAGCCAACGATAATGGCATCATATGTAGTGGTAATATCAGTCATATTTTTTTAAATCAAACGATACCAAATGTAAGGAAACCACATTCAAACATGAAGTTGGTTGCGTATAAAATACCTGAAATTGAAAGAAGATCTTGTGATATAATCAGTTTTAAAAGTGATTTATTATGGATATATATTACAGGGCCTTAATTATTCGTATTATTAGATCAATAACAATTTCATTTGGAAATAAAACGTCATTATGGAAAACAATTTATTCTATAAGAATATTGTTGTTCTGATTGTATTCACAATTTCGGCTTTCATTCAATGTTCAACCGAAAATCAGAGTGATTTTAAAGACCTTTTTATTTGTGGTGAAACTCTTTCAGATATTAATGGAAATACCTATAACACTGTGCTAATTGGAAACCAGTGCTGGATGGCTGAAAATTTAAGAACTTCAACCTATAGTGATGGAAGTGAGCTTCCCAATTATCCTGTACAGGCAGACTGGCGTACAACAGATTTTGGCGGGTGGGTGAATTATGCCAATAATTCAAACTATGATGAACTTTATGGAAAAATTTATAACTGGTTTGCTGTTACTGATAGTCGGGGAATCTGCCCAACAGGCTGGATTGTTCCCAGTGACGAAGACTGGAAAATACTTGAGAAGCATATTGGCATGGCAGAATCGGATGCAGATATTATCGGTTGGCGTGGATCGGATCAGAATGTAGGGGGCAAACTAAGGGCACCAGGAACAGAATATTGGGAATCTCCTAATGAAAGTGCATCAAACGATAGCGGGTTTTCAGGCCTGCCTTCCGGGCTGAGATATCCTGACGGAAGATTTGTTTCACTGGGCAGAAGTGCCTTTTTTTGGACGTCATCCTGGTATAGTATTTCAGAAGCTTATGGCAGGGCGATCGTATTTTCACGTGGAGGGGTATCGAGAGGGATTTACAGAAAAGATTTTGGCTTTTCAATCCGTTGCATCCTCGACCAGAATAGTCCAGACTAAATTATCATCTGTTCATATACAACAGTTTTTTACTGCTAAACAGGCAATATATTCTTTCCGAATAAATTCCATAGTCGATATTAAAGCAGATGTTGATTTTCATTCCCAGAACCAATAGCTTTTGCCACTATGAAAATGATTTCTTTTAAAAGTATATGGTGGTGGCACAGCTTTTACGGAAAAGCAGTGGGATCATTATGATTTAGTATCATTTTTCAAAGATTTTTTTAAACCCACTGCAGTTTTCTGGAGTGGGTTTTTTTATTTTAAGCGCCATTATGACAATATCAGAATTTAAAGAGCTGGCCAAATCATACACTGCTATTCCAATATCACGCAGAATGCTGGCGGATATATTGACACCGGTATCTCTTTTTCTTTCGATTCGTGAGGGTTCATTAAATCCGTTTCTTCTTGAATCAGTAGAAGGAGGTGAACAACTTGCCCGATATTCCTTTTTGGGATGCAACCCATACCAAAAGCTGATCTTTGATGGAAATAAAACCACATTAAACATCGCAACAGAATCACCCTTAGTTCTAAATGAAGGCTACTTTGAAGCATTAAACCGTCTTACCACGGAGCATACGGAACCAAAAATTCCGCATTTACCTCGTTTAACCGGTGGTGCAGTCGGTTTTTCTGCATACGATACTGTGCGTCAGATAGAATATTTACCCAATACCCCGCCGGATGATTTAATGCTTCCTGAGGCTGTTTGGTGTTTCTATGATGAAGTGTACGCTTTTGATCATGTGAAGCAGCAAATTGTTCTGATAAAAACGGTATTTATTGAAAAAGATACAGACCTTGATAAAATATATTCTGATGCCATCGCGTCTCTTGAAAGAATGCAGAAAGCTGCCGAAAAAGGTGTGCCTTCACAGGAAGCATTTCACCTGGATTCGTCCCAACTGATTAGTAATATAGAGGAAAAAGAATTTCATCAAATGGTTGTGAGATCCAAAGAGTATATTTTTGAGGGAGATATTTTCCAGGTTGTTTTGTCGCAGCGTTTTGAAGTACCCTTCCGGGGCGATCGTTTTACTTTATACAGGGCACTACGGATGGTAAATCCTTCACCTTATCTCTTTTTTTTGGATTTTGATGATTTTGCAATTGCAGGATCATCCCCTGAAGTATTGGTCAGGGTTACTGGTGATGAAGTACGTTTGTTGCCAATCGCAGGTACACGTCCCAGGGGTAAAACCCACGATGAAGACCTTGCTTTTGAAATTGATCTGAAAAATGATCCCAAGGAAATCGCTGAACATATTATGCTTGTAGATTTAGGCCGAAATGATTTGTCGAGAGTTAGCGAACCTGGTACTGTTCATCTTGAAAGAAACCAATCCATTGAGCGATTTTCGCATGTTATGCATATCGTTTCAGATGTTGTCGGGAAAATATCCCCCAAAAATTCGTCAGTTGACGCATTGATGCAATGTTTTCCTGCGGGTACTGTTAGCGGTGCTCCAAAAATAAGAGCTATGGAAATTATTGATGAACTGGAACCTACAAAACGCGGACCCTATGCTGGTTCTGTAGGATACTTTGATTTTTCAGGAAATATGGATACTTGTATTGCCATCCGAACCATGGTCGTAACTGACACTTCGGTTTACATTCAGGCAGGAGCAGGTATTGTTGCAGACAGTGATCCCGTAAGAGAATTTGAAGAAACCAAAAACAAAGCCGGTGCGCTGGTTGAGGCACTTAGCCTCGCGCTGGAAATAACAAAATAAACCAGGATGATAATGATTATAAAGAATCAGGTTTTTCTCCTGCTGTACCTTCTACTTTATACTTGATACTAAATACTTGATACCACACAAGAATTCATGACCAAACGAAAAACAATACTATCCGGTATTCAGCCCTCAGGAAAACTTCATATCGGGAATTATTTCGGGGCAATGAGGCAGCATATCCGAATGCAAAATGAAGGAGATGCTTTCTATTTTCTCGCCAACTACCACTCCCTAACATCGGTAAATGACGGTAATCTGCTAAGTGAGTATACTATGGATGTGGTGCTAGACTATCTCGCACTGGGTCTTGATCCGGAGAAGTGTACGTTTTTTGCCCAGAGCGATGTACCGCAAACAACCGAACTTGCATGGATACTTGGATGTCTGACACCGGTCTCACTAATGGAAAAAGGTGTTTCCTATAAAGATAAAGTAGCCAACGGATTGAGCCCGAATATTGGATTATTTACCTACCCAATACTGCAGGCATCTGATATCCTGATCTATCATTCACACCTGGTGCCTGTAGGGGAGGATCAAAAACAAAATATTGAAATCTCACGTGATCTTGCCGGGAAATTAAACAGGGCATACGACAAAGAGCTATTAATAATTCCGGAAGAATATATCGTAAAGAGCGTGGCAATTGTTCCGGGAATTGACGGGCGAAAAATGAGCAAGTCATACGCCAATACCATTAACATTTTTGATGAAGGCAAAGCCCTGAAAAGCCGCGTGATGTCAATACAAACCGATTCAACACCTCTCGAAGCCCCGAAAAATCCTGATACATGCAATGTGTTTGCATTGATTAAACTCTTTGCTGATTCCGAAACCGTACTCAATATATCGGATAAATATAAAGGTGGCGGATATGGATACGGCCATGCAAAGAAGGAATTACTGACCCTCATTGAGGGTTATTTTGCTGAAGCCCGTGAAAAGCGGAAAGAATTGGAAAAAGACCCCGATTACGTAAGGGATGTCTTACACCATGGAGGTATAAAAGCCAGAAAAAGGGCTGAATCAGTAATGGAACCAATCCGTGAGGCAACCGGGTTATTCAGGAGTTTTATATATGAACCTTAATTCTGAAAAATCTCACAAAAAAAATTTGAAAACTTTATACTCTCTACCTGAATCTCTCTACTGAATGATACTTATTATCGACAATTACGACTCCTTTACCTATAACCTGGTTCATATTGTTGCCGGGGTGACCAGTGAATACAAAGTGATTCGCAACGATGCAATGACCATTGAAGCTATTCGGGCACTACATCCTGCTAAGATACTTATTTCCCCTGGGCCGGGAAGGCCGGAAGATGCTGGTGTTACAGAAGATGTAATACGAGAGCTGGGAAAAGAAATTCCCATACTGGGTGTCTGTTTGGGGCACCAGGCCATTGGCCAGGTTTTTGGTGCCAATGTGGTCCATGCACCAAGCCTGATGCATGGAAAAACATCCGAAATCTTTCATGATGGTAAAACAGTTTTCAGGAACATTGAAGATGGGTTTACTGCGACACGGTATCATTCGCTTGCCGTAGCACCCGAATCTGTACCGGTTTCACTTGAAGTAAGTGCAAAGACCAGCGACGGTGTTATTATGGCATTGAGGCATAAGGGTTATCCAATAGAGGGTATCCAGTTCCATCCTGAGAGCATTCTTACTGTGGAAGGCCCAAAAATAATCAAAAACTGGATGAGCCTGACATACGAAACCGGTTATGTGAAACAAACGAATTGAACTAAACTGTAATAATCAATTGTGACACTATCATTTACCGATATTTTAGAGAAAATTTCCAGATATGAGGATTTGGAAAATACGGAAGCATCGCATGCCATCAGACTTATTCTCAAAGGTGAGGTTTCAAATGAAGAAATTTCTGCATTTTTGATGGGAATGAGGATGAAAAAACCTGCTATTTCCGAGTTAACCGCCTTTGTGAAAGAAATGAGAAGGGTGGCAATTCCTGTTGAAGTTAACATCAAGAACGCCGTTGATCTGTGTGGCACTGGTGGCGACAAGTCGGGAACTTTTAATATTTCCACGGCGGCCATGTTTGTAACTGCCGGAGCCGGAGTTCCGGTATTAAAACACGGAAACCGCAGTGTATCAAGTAAAAGCGGTAGTTATGATGTACTTGAAGCTTTAGGGGCTGTTCCGAATCTACCCAAAAAAGCAGTAGAAAGCCTGTATAATGAAACAGGAATGGCTTTTATGTTTGCACCCAATTTTCATCCTGCATTGAAATATGTAATGCCAGCAAGACGGGCACTAAAAGTCAGAACATTCTTTAATATGCTTGGCCCATTATTAAATCCGGCAGATGTAAAAAGACAGGTAATTGGTACATTTAATGCAGAGGCTGCTGAGAAGATGATTCAAATTCTTGAGAATCTGAACACCAATCATGTAGTTACACTACATTCTGATGACGGACTCGATGAGGTAAGCCTTTCGGCAGATACCGTAATCTATGAGTACAGCGCAGGGTCTCCATTAAAAAAAATTAGATTTAATCCTGACTCGTTAGGCTATAATTTGGTGGATCTATCAGAATTGTATGGCGGGTCTGCTGATGAGAATGCCCGAATGATTAAAACTGTTCTGCAAGGCAGCTCAACAAAAGCACAGCGTAAGATAGTTGAGTTAAATGCAGCGTTTGCAATTTATGTTTCAGGTATTTCTGACAGCCTGACTGATGCTGTAACAAGGGCTTCAAAAAGTATTGATACTGGTGAGGCAATGAAAAAATTGGAACTGTTTGTTGTTGAATCCAAAAAATTAGGGGATATGGTTAATGCTTGACAGGTAACCATTTCATCGTTAATTGTGTTAAGTCATAATGATTTTTTACTGAGTATGGATATACTTCAAAAAATTGTAGAACAGTCTAAGGAAGATCTGGAAAAACGCAGTCGAAAGGTTTCTCTTCGTGATTTTGAATCTTTTGAAATGTTTGAGCGTGAGAGGCGGCCTTTTTCTGATTCATTGAATCGTGAAGGTACGGTTTCTGTGATCGCAGAGGTAAAAAAGGCATCTCCTTCAAAAGGAATCATACGTGACGACTTTGATCCTCTGAAAATTGCAGAAGCTTATATCAATAATGGTGCATCTGCAATATCTGTTCTAACGGATGAACCATTTTTTAAAGGTTCACTGGAATATCTGAGAGCTATTTCACGAATTTCGCCCCTGCCCGTTCTGCGGAAAGATTTTCTTATTGACCCATATCAGATCAAAGAAGCGAGGGCATATGGTGCCGACGCTGTATTACTGATCGCAACGATTTGTGAAGGGAGCCAGCTTTCCGAACTGCTTGCTGCTGCCAAAGAATTTGGTTTACAGGCACTTGTAGAATGCTATTATGATGAGGAAGTAGATTCCCTGAATTGGGATGAAGTCGAAATTGTAGGTGTTAATAACCGGAATTTATCCACCTTTGAAGTAGACTTGCATCGCGGTATCAATCTTCTGAATAAGGCTCCGTCGCATATTGTCAGGGTTTCTGAAAGCGGAATTCATAAACCTGCCGACTTGCAGATTTTACTTCAGAATAGCATACACTCAGCACTGATAGGTGAGTATTTTATGCGTCAGCCTGATATTGGAAAAGCATTAAAGAATTTTTTGTCTGAATTCGATAAGATGAATGAGTGTAACATTCCTACGTAAATGAAAAAAAAATTTATGTTGGTAAGTCAGAATAGTCGTACAAAAGTTAAAATCTGCGGATTGAGCACACTTGCAGATGCCCGTTACGCTTCCGGGGCAATGGCAGATTATCTGGGTTTCATTTTTTATCCTGAAAGCCCTCGTTATGTTGATCCTGCTAAAGCAGGGACAATCATCAATTGGTTGGAAGGCCCGAAAAAGGTGGGGGTTTTTGTGAATCAGCCACTCGATGACGTGATTGAAATCACCCGTAAAACCGGAATCGATATGGTTCAGTTACATGGTATTGAGACTCCGGCCTACTGTAGCCTGATCGAAAAGCCTGTTATTAAAGCTATCCACATTACGGCGGAAAAAAGGAGTGATGATTTAATGAAAGAAATTGAACCATATCGTGGCGTTGCTGATTTTTTTCTGTTTGATACCAAAATGGAAAATAAATGGGGTGGTACAGGAAAAACGTTCGACTGGTCGGTACTCAAAGGTTTGGAAAATGAAACACCTTTTTTTCTCTCCGGAGGGCTCAAATCCGATAATATTGTTCAGGCAATTAAAATGGTGAATCCATATGCTGTAGATCTTTCCAGCAGCCTTGAAGAATCCCCGGGTCTAAAAAACCTGGACAAAATGGAAGTATTCTTCAGTAAAATGAATGAAATATGGAATCATCAATTATAATAGATTACATGACCATATAAAATTTGCTAAACGTATACTCTTATTCCAAATCTCTATACTCTATACTCTTTACCCTCTACTAAAATCTAACAATGAAATATACAGCTCCAGATAAAAAAGGTTACTTCGGCATGTATGGCGGAAAGTTTGTTCCGGAAATCCTGATCCCTGCACTTGAAGAGCTTGAAGAGGCCTACCATCAAGTACAAAGTGACCCTTTGTTTCAAAAAGAATATCATGACCTGTTAAGGGAATATGTTGGGCGGCCAACAAAACTGACTCTTGCTAACCGGTTAACAGATCATTATGGCAGGGCAAAAATCTATTTGAAACGTGAGGACTTGTGCCATACAGGTGCTCATAAAATAAATAATGCGATTGGTCAGCTGCTGCTTGCCAAAAGAATGGGAAAATCACGAATCATTGCAGAAACAGGAGCCGGCCAACATGGTGTTGCAACGGCCACTGCCTGTGCAAAATTTGGTTTTGAATGTGTAATTTATATGGGTGCGGAAGATATGGAGCGTCAAAGACTTAATGTAGACCGTATGCGGCTGCTTGGTGCTGAAGTACGTTCTGTGGAAAGCGGGTCTAAAACACTCAAAGATGCAACAAATGAAGCAATCAGAGACTGGGTAACCAATGTTGAAAACACCTTCTATATTATAGGATCGGTTGTTGGGCCGCATCCGTACCCTATGATGACCCGCAATTTTCACCGGGTAATTGGTGAAGAAACCATGGAACAACTCAGGTATTCAGAAGGAGAACTACCCGACTATCTTATTGCCTGCGTTGGGGGGGGGAGCAATGCCATCGGTTTTTTCTATCCATTTATTGAAAATGAAAATGTAAAAATGATTGGAATTGAAGCTGCGGGGCTTGGTGCAGATACGGATCAGACTGCTGCTACCCTGTCTATAGGTACCCCGGGAATTTTACACGGTTCGATGAGTTATTTACTGCATAACGAAGAGGGGCAAATACAGCTCGCTCATTCTATCAGTGCAGGGCTCGATTATCCTGGTGTTGGGCCTGAACATTCCTATCTTCATGATACAAAAAGAGTTCATTATTATGGCATCACAGACCGAGAAGCTATGGATGCGGTGAGACTTGTTTCTGAAAAAGAGGGAATTATTCCCGCTATTGAAACAGCACATGCATTCGCATATCTCGAAAAATTGATGCCTCTTACCCAAAGGGATGAGATTGTTGTTGTAAACTGTTCCGGAAGGGGAGATAAGGATATGGAGACCATTTCGAGATGGTTCCATGAAAATCAGAAACTCTAAACATTTGTTGACATTAATAAATTGATAAGTACTAAAATATCACGAATACATCTGGCCTTTCGAAACAAGCAATTTGGCGAAAAAATAATGTCGCTGTTTATCACTGCCGGATATCCGGATCTTGACTCAACAGTGGATTTAATTCTCGGCTTCGACAAAAATGGCGCAGACATTATTGAACTTGGAATGCCATTCAGCGATCCTCTTGCAGACGGCCCTACGATTCAATATTCCAGTAATGTGGCAATCTCAAATGGAATAACCATGAAAAGGATATTTGAGATTGTGCGCGAAGTTCGTAAAACATCTGAAATTCCGATTATTTTGATGGGTTACATCAACCCTATTTATAAATATGGAGTTAATTCATTCTGTAATGACGCAATTGAATCAGGTGTTGATGGGCTGATTATACCGGATACTCCACCAGAGGAATCCTCAATTATTGCCGTTGAAGCTAAAAAAGCCGGACTTGAAATGATCTATCTTGTTGCACCAAATACCTCCGACAGACGCATGCAACTGGTGGATGATCTCAGCAGCGGCTTTGTATATTGTGTTTCAGTTACTGGTGTAACCGGAGCCAGGAGTGGCGATGAGGTGGCACATTCTGTCGGGAAATTTATTGAGAGGGTAAAAACCAATGTTACAAAAAACCCGATTTTAGTTGGTTTTGGTATTAAAAATCACGAAGATGCCAAACGGATTGCACAGAAAGCAGATGGTTACATTGTTGGGAGTGCACTAATCGAAACGATACGTAATCATTATCCCAATAAAGACTGGAAGGTGCACGTTTTTAATTTTGTTAAAAAGCTAAAATTTGGAAATCTTTAAACCCAAAATAATTACAATAGATTTGCATGAATTATTCAGTCCTGAGCCTTCCTTTAATCCTTATTCTTTTCATCTCTGCCTGTGGGGGTGATTACCGTCCAATGTCGATTGGTGCCATTGATGATGTAATTGTTGTAATGGATTCCACTCAGTGGACAAGTGAAACTGCAATGGCAATAGAAGAAACGTTTGGCAAAGGAATTGAAACATTGCCTGGCTACGAGCCTACATACAGGTTAATTTTCAGGGATTTCCGAACAAATTCAGAGCTTGAGGATCTCAGAAGATATAAGAATATTATCTTTGCCGCTCCGATTGATGATAATACCAATGTGGCATCACTTATTCGCGCTATATTAAGTGACGACATTGAGAACAGGGTAAGGCAGGGTGAAAGTTTTGCATTTCCAATTTCTGACCGGTGGGTGCGGGATCAATGGGTGCTCATCTTAACCTCAACTGATGATGATGCACTTGCTGAAAAAATTATGAATTCCGAAAATGCGCTAGTTGGCAATCTTCTTGAAAGGGAATTTATACGCAGAAAAAATGAGGTTTATCGAAGAGGAGAGCAGGTTGCTATCAGTGATTCATTGTGGCAAAATTATGGCTGGAAAGTGAGAATGCAGCACGATTATATCTGGACAATCCGGGAAGATAATGCTGCGGTCTTTCGAAGGTATCTTCAGGAAAATGATCGATGGATTTTAGCGTGGTGGCAAGACGATGTAGACAATATCGATTTTATCAACGAGGAGTGGATCAATGCAACCAGGGATTCATTACTGAGAAAATATATCCAGGGAGAAAGAGAAGGTTCTTATGTTACTACCGAATATAGAAGGGCTGTTATAACGAACGAAGTAGCCCGCAACGACAGAATTCAAGGTTTTGAAACGCTTGGAACCTGGAGAATGACAAATGACTTTATGGGTGGGCCTTTTGTGAACTTCTTTTACTATGATCCTGAAACACAAAGGCTTTTTATGATTGAATACGGACAATTTGCACCAAGTGTGGCAAAAAGACGTTTTGTACGACAATTCCGCGCAATGGGCAGGACATTTGAATCTGATTCAACCTGGAACCGAAATAACCGGCCGATAACATCACTTTATCAGAATCAATAATCAGAATTAATAATATTCCGTAAAGATTGCTTCCAGGTCTTTGTCGATATCTTCGATGATGTGTGGGTTAAATTTTGTGCCTGTTAATGTCTGATAAAGCTCGGAGTACCTCTGGTAAATACTCCACCGGAATGAGTCGGTCAAATCGGGCAGAATCTGTCCCTCAAGCCCTCTGAAGTTTCTTTCCATCAGCCATTCACGAAGAAATTCTTTAGAAAGCTGACGCTGAGGCTGGCCTTCTTTAAGCCTCTGTTCAAATCCCTGGCTGTAAAAATATCTTGAAGAGTCGGAAGTGTGTACTTCATCGATCAGGGTAAGTTCATCACCATACAGACCCATTTCATATTTAGTATCTACAAGAATGAGTCCCTGTTTTTGAGCAACACTGGTTCCCCGATTAAATAGTTCAAATGCTTTTTTACGGATTATATTCCAGAGTTCCGGATCTACGATACCACGATCCAGAATTTCTTCTTCAGAAATGTCTTCATCATGGCCCGCTGTGGCTTTTGTAGCCGGTGTCAGTATTGGTTCAGGGAAAGGCTGGTTTTCCTTCATTCCGTCTGGCAATCGAACCCCGCACAAGTTTCTCCTTCCGCTACTATAAACCCGCCATGCATGGCCGGTAAGATATCCGCGTATAACGATCTCGATAGGTATTGGTGTACATTTTTTTGCAATGGTTACATTCGGATGAGGCACATCAATAATATGTGAAGGCAAAATATCCTCAACAACACCAAATGAAAAAGCAGACAATTGATTTAGTATTTGGCCTTTGAATGGAATAGCCTGCTTCATTATGTAGTCAAAGGCAGAAATACGGTCAGAAACAACTATACCAATCGTTTTCTCATTTAGTTTGTAGACATCCCGTACTTTACCCCTGTATGGTTCCCCAAATCCTTTGGCATTTGTTGTGGTAATGCATCGTTCAAGAGCTTCTTTCTGATGCATAAATCATGTACTGACTTTTTTTGTGGATTCTCTTGGCACAAGAATCGGATCGATAATTTCCTGAACCTTGCTTCCATCAGGATGCCGGATAATCTCTGCAAGCCTTTTGATAGCTTTTACTCCTACAGTATACATTTTCTGGTCGATAGTGGTCAGGTCAAGATATCGCGTAAATTTGATGTTATCATAACCCATAATGGCAATATCATCCGGTATTTTCATTCCCAGTTTGCTAAGCGCATGATATGCACCAATAGCCTGTGTATCATTTGAGCAAAAGACTGCATCAGGGAACTCCCCCATTCTGTCATATTTAAAAATTGCCTCAAAACCAGCCTCTTCAGTATAGCCTGCATGTTTCGTGCTTTCTCCCGTTATAAAGAACTTTTTCTGGACTGGTATTTTAAATTGCCTCATAGCTTCAATAAATCCGTCTTCTCGCTCAACTGAAGATCCGGTATTATGAATTGGTTTGATCATCCCAAGCCTTTCGTACCCTTGCTTAATAAGGTGTTCTCCAGCTAAAAATCCTCCTTTCCGATTGTTTAATTCGAAGTAATCATATGCCGGATGTGAACTGCCTACAAGAACAATCGGAATTTCTGAAGCCTGTAACTGATTATGAACAGTTTCGGTAATGTCGATACTGATCGCAATAACAGCATCTGCCGTACCCCGATAGAAGAAATTTTCAATTCCCTCTTTAGGGTTTTTGGAGCCAGTATTGTAGATTACAATATCCAGATCGAGATCAGAAATCTCATCCTTTACCCCTTTCAATACTTCATTATAGTATGGTGTTGTAAAAGAGGGAACAGCAATTGCAAGCATTTGTGGTTCTCTGCTTGCCAGTTTCCTCGCGCTAACCTGAGGCCGAAAGTTTAAAGCAGTTATTGCTTCATTAACTTTGTCTTTTGTTTTCTCAGATACATTCGGTGAATTATTAAGTACCCTTGAGACAGTTGAAATAGCAACACCGGCTCTCTGAGCAACCTGGTAAATTGTAATTTTTTTTCCTTTGGTTTTCATTTTTGTATTCGTTTATCTCTTAGCAAAATAAGAGAATGTTATTTTTCCCAATTTGCTCTAAAATATGATTATACACTAAAATTGTATTCAATGTAATTAACCAAAAACAATCTCAAACATACTTATTGAATTTAAAATAAAAGAAAAAAAGTATTATAGTCTAAATATTAATTTTATGGAACTATTTGAGAGTAAATTTAGATTTCTTACAATAACTCAACTATTTAAAAAATGACAAGTATTCTCCGTATACCATATACCTTCATAAGACCGCTATATGAGAAAACAAATTTTCATAAGGCTGTTATTTCTGAAATTGAGGATACAGAACTCAGATTGGCTTATGCTCACTGCAGAGCCGTAACCAGAAAGTATGCGAAGACTTTTTATATGGCTACAAGATTTCTGCCTTATCATAAGCAGAGGAGCATATTTGCAATTTATGCACTTTGCAGATACCTGGACGACCTTGTAGATGAAACAGAGGATCTTATCAAAAATGAAAAAATCAGCCATGCTGAAATTATTGAGAGAACTGAACAATTCAAAATCAAGCTGATCAGCACCTACAGAGGAATTGAACATAAGAATCCGATACTACTTGCATTTGCCGACGTCTTGAATCGTTTTCATATCTCCATTGAATATCCTCTCGCTCTTCTCGATGGTGTTACCATGGATTTAACTAAGAACCGGTATGAAACATTTGATGAGTTGTATGATTACTCCTACAAAGTAGCATCTGTAGTTGGTCTTATGACAAGTGAAGTTTTTGGGTATTCCCACCCAAAAGCTTTAGACCATGCGGTTGAACTCGGAATTGCTATGCAGCTAACGAACATATTAAGAGACATTGGGGAGGATCTCGCCAGAAATCGAATTTACATTCCCTCCGAAGACCTTGTAAACTTCAATATCCAGGAAGATGAACTTTTTGAGAGAAGGGTTACCGGAAAATTTATTGACATGATGAAATTTCAAATTCAACGTGCAAGGGAATATTATAAGAATTCCGATGAAGGAATTAAGTTGTTAAACAAAGACAGCAGGCTTCCAGTAAAACTCGCTCGTGAAAATTACAGCCGAATATTGGACAAAATTGAGAAGAATAATTATGAGGTATTTCGTTCACGGGCTTATCTGAATTCGACTGAGAAATTTACTATTCTACCGAAAGTATTGATAGAAATTCGTCAGCCTGGTTAATAAACCGTTATGCCACTGTGTAAAGTATACATCATCTGATAATTATTCTCGCCATAAGTTGAAATGTGATCTGAAAACCACGGTGTTCGCGCGGTGATTCATAACAACCGGGATAACGATATTAAACACAGAAGATAAATTTACTACTCTGTTTCTGCTTTCAGTTCTGAAAAAAATATATATCTTATTGAAGAGGGGATAGTACTACAATAAATCTAAGCAGGAGCATTATGAAACGAGTCTTTAAATCTTGGAACAGCCCGAGCATGGGGAAAGAAATGGATTTACTTATATACGGTGAAGAAGGCACACCGGTTATTGTTTTTCCAAGTGCACACGGAAATTTCAAAGAATGGGAAGAAAAAAAAGCAATAGATATGCTTCAGCAACAAATCAGTGATGGGTTTAACCAATTTTTTTTAGTTGAAAATTTTTCTGATGAAAGTTTCATGAATAAGGAAATTGATCCGCTTTCACGTATCCAAAGATTTGAACAATATCAGGAGTATATAATGGATGAGCTACTTCCATACATATCAGATATCAACTCCAATCCATTTATAATTACCACAGGAGTAGCAATTGGCGCTTATGCAGCGCTTCTCATGGCACTTAAATATCCCACTAACTTCCAGAAAGTTGTTGGTATGTGCGGTTACTTCGACATCAGGGTTCACATGGATGATGTAATTGATGACAGTGTCTATTTCAATAATCCAGTTGAATTTATTCCGAATTTAAATGATGAAAAACTGCTAAAACTTATCAGTTCAGTAGACATTCGCCTGCTGAATTATAAAAATGACCCTACCAAAGACGAAACACGAAAGATGAGCGACCTTCTTTGGTTAAAGTTTATTGAACACGAACATTATGTATGGGATCAGGAAACAGATGACCTTTGGACAGTGGCTCCAAATATGCTAAAGGATAACCTGTTCTGATTTCAACAATGGCAAGTATTCGAAAAATCCTGGTAGCTAACAGGGGAGAAATTGCATTGCGAATTATCCGCACTTGCCGAGAAAGAGGTATTAAAACCGTTGCAGTTTATTCGGATGCTGACCGGATGTCTCCCCATGTACTTTTTGCCGATGAGTCGGTCTTTATTGGCAATTCACCATCTTCCGAAAGTTATCTTGTGCCAGAAAAAATTATTGATGCTGCTGTAATAACAGGAGCTGATGCAATACACCCCGGTTATGGATTTTTAAGTGAAAATGCCGGTTTTGCAAAACTTTGCATTGAAAAAAACCTCATTTTTATAGGGCCATCTCCCAGGGCAATTGAATTGATGGGCGACAAAACGAAGGCAAGAGAAATCATAACAAAGGCAAATGTTCCGGTTTCGCCGGGTACAGAGTCGGATATTCAAAATATTTCCCAGGCAATAAAAGTGGCTGTTGAAATTGGATTTCCGGTATTGATTAAAGCTGCCGCAGGAGGTGGAGGTAAAGGCATGAGAATCGTGCACAGTGAAGCAGATTTTGAGAAAAGTGTTAAAGCTGCAAGATCTGAAGCAAAAAATGCTTTCGGTGATGAACGGGTTTTTCTTGAAAAATACCTCGAAGAACCCCGTCATATAGAATTTCAGATATTTGGAGATTCACATGGTAACTTTATACACATGTATGAAAGGGAATGTTCCATACAGCGTCGGCATCAAAAAGTGATTGAAGAAGCACCATCACCTGTTATCACTGAGGAGTTAAGAAGTAAAATGGCTGAAGCTGCTATAGCTGCAGCGAAGAGTTGTGAATATACAGGAGCCGGAACCGTTGAATTTTTGGTTGACAAACACCTCAATTTCTACTTTCTGGAGATGAATACACGATTGCAGGTAGAACATCCCATTACAGAACTCATCACAGGAATTGATCTCGTCTCACTTCAGATTGATGTAGCTGAAGGAAAAAAAATTCCTTTTTCTCAGGAACAGATTTCACCAAGAGGTCATGCGATTGAATGCAGGGTATATGCTGAAGACCCGTCTAATCAGTTTTTGCCCAGCACCGGAAAACTAACTATACATCGAATTCCGGCAGGAAATGGGGTTCGTGTGGATGCAGGTATCGAGGAAGGACAGGAGATCCCGATATATTATGATCCATTGATATCCAAACTATGTGTACATGCACCCGACAGGAAATCAGCTATAAAAAAAATGATACGTGCTTTGGATGAATACACCATATCCGGCGTGAAAACAACAATTCCTTTCTGTAAATACACTCTGAATACTCCACAATTCAGAGAAGGCAAATACGATACCCATTTCGTCGAAAACTATTTTTACCCTGAAAAAACTTCGGTAAAAGCTGATGATAAAACTGCAGCATTGGTATCGGCCCTGCTATTGCAAAATAAACATCATATTCAATTGAAAAAGAAAAAAAACCCGGCTGGTTCTATAAGCAACTGGTGGAAAAAAAGACATAATCAAAAGTGAAAGCTGATAAAGAATTATTTCATAAGCTGGAAAAACTGCTGACGGAACAACGCAATCCGAACAGCATGGAGATCGACCTTGCTGATTCAAGAACCATTGTTGAGATTATAAACAATGAAGACAAGATGGTTGCAACTGCTGTATCCAGCAGGCTCGACGAAATTGCACTTGCAATAGAGATCATTGTTGATGGTATGAAAAAAGGGGGCAGGCTTCTCTATTTTGGCGCCGGAACAAGCGGACGTTTGGGAGTGCTGGACGCAGCTGAGTGTCCTCCTACATTTGGAACAGATCCTGAAACTGTACAGGGGTTTATTGCCGGAGGTGAGGCAGCTATGTTCAGGGCACAAGAGGGTGCCGAAGACCTTGAGGGGGTTGGCATGGATGAGGCTGAAAAGATTATCCGGTCTGTAAACGATATCGTTGTGGGGCTTGCTGCCAGTGGCCGAACACCTTATGTTCACGGGGTTTTGAAAAAGTCTGCTGAATTGGGTTGTAAAACAATCCTGATAACTACTGTCTCTGCAGGTCAGGTTGATGTGGATGTTGATATTTTGATTGATGTACCAGTGGGGCCTGAAGTGATTATGGGAAGCACCCGTATGAAAAGTGCAACAGCCCAAAAAATGATTCTCAATATGCTTTCAACCGGTGTAATGATTCGCCTCGGAAAAGTATATGAAAATGTGATGGTAGATCTTCAGCTTACTAATAAAAAACTTGAAGAAAGAGCAAAGAGAATTGTAATGTTACTATCGGGTAAGGGGTATGATGAAGCATCGGATATTCTAAATAAAGCTGACAATCACGTAAAAACCGCTCTCCTGATGGCACTCTCGGGAATGAATAAAGATCAAGCAATAGAGCTGCTGAAAAATAATGATGGTTTTATCCGCCGGGCATTACAAATGTTAGATAGAAAAAAAATGTAACGATTCGGTCAATCATTTTGTTTGGGTAGATTCGTTAACATAGAGATATTTAAAAATTATCCTGCTTTCGCCAATTACAGAGGCTGTCAGAGTGTCAAAAATTAAAAAAAATAGAAGGTTGCCAGATCGTGATTACCGGAATCTGGTCATGTTCTGTATAGCTGTTATACAGATACTGGCAATTGCTTTATTCAAGTTCTGGCCGGTAACCGAGTATGAACCAAGCCTTGATTTTGATATTATCGAACAGGAAGCTGTTCTGCTTGACGACATTGAAGTAACACGGCAGCAAACTTCCCCCCCTGCACCACCAAGGCCGCAGCTGCCTGTTCCGGTGCCCGATGATGAAATCATAGAGATTGAATTAGATATCGACCTGGATATGAATCTGCCTGATTTGCCATTACTTGATCCCGGATTTGGTACAGGATTAACCGGAACCGAGGCAAGAATCGTTAGCAATCCGCAAATTCCACCAACTGTAGTGAGAATTGTTGAAGCTTCTGCACCGGAACGGGTTCCGGATGAAATTCGAGGCAACCTTGAGATGATAGTTAACTTTTTAGTGGATGAAAATGGTGAGGTTGAAGAAGTGAGTATCATGGAAATCAGGCTTTATAAAGAGGACGGAAGTTATGAACAGCTGCCATTTGTACAGTATGGATTGATGGATGCTGTTCTGACTGCTGCTATGCAATGGCGTTTCCGTCCGGCCAGACAGGATGGAGAACGTGTTAAAGCTTTCACGCGTCAGAGATTTAATTACTGAAAAACCCAATACAGGCTCAAAAAATGTTTATTCTGCCTGATTGAATATAGCACGCTAAACTTCTATCTTTAGCGTCCTTCCTAAGGAGAGGTGCCGGAGCGGTCGAACGGGCTCGCCTGGAAAGCGAGTGTGCCGTGAAAACGGTACCGAGGGTTCTAATCCCTCCCTCTCCGCACTTTGAATATCGAATAATGAATATCCAATTTCGAATATTGAATGATTTAAGCTGAAATAATTATTCAATTTATAAGATTTATTTCGGATTCAATCATGTTGCAATATTCTTATAGTCATTCTAATTTGATACATTCTTCCTTGCTTCTAACTGATATTTAAAACAGATTTTTATAATGGTGCTTTTAATTATCAAAATAATCGTACCTCTTCTGTTTTTCCACCTATTTTTTTACTATCCCTTTCCAAAACCACTGATCATACATACAACGCCGGAATCAGAACGAACATCGGCTGCAGATACTCTTGTCACCGGCCAGTTTAACGATGGCCTGATTCAAAGTGTGCCTGATCTGTTTTATGGCAGAGTGCCCGGATTAATTGTAAGCAGGCCTGGTAGTAACCCCGATGAATGGATTGAAATAAGAATGCGGGGATTGAACTCTATTTATTCACGAACTACTCCGCTTATTGTTATTGATGGAATAATTACTGAGAACATCGACCTTGTTCATCCGAATGATGTTGAACGAATTGAATTTTTGAAAGATGCCGCATCTGCATCCAGATATGGAGTAAGGGGAAATGCAGGAGTCATTCGTATTTCAACAAAAAAAGGGCCAATTTCTGATTCCGGCAGATTATCCGTGAATTATCATGGCAATATTGCTTCTTCTTTTATTGCTAACTGGATTGATGTCTTAAATGCAAACGAGTACAGGGATTTTCTCACAAATACAATGCCTGACAGAGGAATTGATTTCGGTTCAACTACAAATTGGCAGGAACAAGTAAAAAGGACTGGGATGATCCACTTGCACAATCTTTCCATTACAGCAGGCAGGGAAAGAACCATCTACAGGTTGTCTGGCACTTTCACCGATATGGAATCCATTTTACAGGGAGCTGGATACAGTCGCCTGAATGGCAGAGCATATTTCAGCCATGAAATGTTCAATAATCTCCTGACCATATCAACAGTTGCAGGTATTTCTAACCGAAAGGCATCTTTGGGACAAGCTGAAATATTCAGATACGCCACTACATCTAATCCAACTGCACCTGTTTTTGATGAAAATGGAAACTATTTTGAAATCCCGGGTTTTGATCAGTTTAACCCGGTCTCCATATTAAATGAATCGGTAATTGATAGTGAACTTCAGCAAAAAAATTTGAGGTTAACTGCACTTTTTGATTTTTCGCGCTTCATAGATGGATTGCACCTGAATTCACTCTATTCTCGAGAAACGTATGATCACTTCAGGGGTGAATATTATGGCCGGGAATTGCGTTTCAGGGGAGCAGATAATAATGGATATGCAATCAAAACCGATACCGGCCGAACAATTGATTTTTTTGAGACATCCCTGATTTACAGGTTACAAACTGGTAAAATAAACGCAAAAACAGAAGCCGGCTATAATTATCATAAATTTCGTAATATCAACAGTTTTATTGAAGGCATTGATTTTGAATCTGATGAATTGTTTTACAATATTCTCACCCCTGCTGTACACGAAACCCAAACAATTATTACTAATAACTCTTTAATTGGGTTTTTCGGAGAAATCTCTGCATCGTATGATAAAGCACTCTATGGTGCATTAACAATCCGCCAGGAAGGCAGTTCACGATTTGGCATGAACAAAAAATGGGGCACTTTTTATGGCATCCGTACTGGTGCTGAACTTACAAGGTTGTTCGATTTACCGCATCTGAACAGGCTCTTCATACGTTTATCACACGGAAAAACCGGTCAGGATGCCCCATTCGATGGGTTGTCTGTATTAAAATTTATAGAACCCCGTTCCGGCAGATCAATATTCCCGAACTACAGGGGCATTCATGATGCAAATCCGGATCTGAAATGGGAGGTAAAAAAAGAATGGAATGTTGGTGCTGATATCTCAATTTTTGATAAAAATCTTGATTTCAAAATCGATTTTTTTATCAACAGGGCAACTGATTTGTTGTATGAAGTACAGCAGCCATCACCACCAAACCTGACTCCTTATAAGTGGGTAAATCTCGGAGAAATTGAGAACAGGGGAGTAGAAGCTGCTGTAACATTCAAAAATCATTTATTTAACCGGGTTGACTGGAATACAACGTTACTATTTTCAAAAGTAAATACATTACTCATATCATTGTCTGACAATGAATTTAATTTTGATGGCCAAATAATAGCAAATCCGGGTGCTCCCGGAATGGGTTCAGCATTCCTGATCCGGCTGCAGGAAAAAGGAAAAATAGGAAACTTCTGGGGACCAGAGTTTGCAGGAATTGATAGTGAAGGAAGATGGCAGTTCAGGGTTCAGAATAATCAGATTGTGCCGATGGATGAACTCATACCTGCTGATTATAAAATAATCGGTAATGCAATGCCAGATTTTACGATTGGCTGGGGAAACATCTTCAGTGTTTCGGGATGGGATCTTCAGATTTTCTGGTATGGGGTTTTTGGCCATGATATTGTAAATAGTTACAGGCTATTTTATGAGAATCCAACAATGATTCAGGCATTTAATATTACCCGGAGTGCAAGAGAAATTCCACTAACGGATTTTCCAATTTTTAGTGATTATTATGTGGAAGACGGCTCATATTTCAGGCTGAGCAACCTCACACTTGGCTATTCGTTTGAAAACCCGTTATATGGTTTGGCTAAACATTTGAAACTCTATGTTTCCGGCAACAATCTCTGGACAATTACACGATATAATGGAATTGACCCAGAAATCAGATTTCTGACACTCTCCGATACATCCGGTGGTTCATCTGAATTTCAGGAGAGTGTTTTTGCACCTGGAATAGAGAGAAGGAACAACTGGCCAACCCAGACAACAATACTTGCAGGGGTAATAATCAGCTTTTAACTCAGATTAAGCATTAGGATTTTGAGTCGATATTATAATGTTGGTAAGCTCAATATTTAGTAATGCACAAAGCGCTAAGCAACAAGTCTAAAACGAGTCCCTTTGAATATCGCATGTTGAATCACAAAAATAAGCTGATTACCAGCACAATACTGACCCCGGTTACACCAATTATTGTTTCCATGATGGTCCACGATGTGAGGGTCTGTTTTTCGGTCATGCCAAAAAATTCCTTGACCAGCCAAAAGCCGGAGTCGTTGACGTGCGACAGTACTGTTGCTCCGCATGCAATTGCAATTGCTACACAGCCTATGAGTGGGGGAGAATACCCGGCTGCTTCGATGAGTGGTGCAATCAGTCCGGCAGTAGTAACCATTGCTACGGTGGCAGAGCCCTGGGCTAC
>PWLN01000035.1 GCA_003559375.1 Balneolaceae bacterium
ATAAACAAGACGCTTGCGCTATCCAGTTGTCCTGTACTAAACCTCAACCCTCAAACCTCAAACCTCAAACCTCAAGACTCAAGACTCATGACTAAAACCTCACCACGATCACCAAAGTATCTTTCATAAAACCCGCGTATCTTTGCTGCTGATTGATTATTGAATAACTGATACCTGTTTACAGAAAATGGCGCAGCCGATATATACTACACACCACGGGATGGTGGATATCCTACCCGATGAAGTTCGAAAATGGCAGTTTCTTGAAAACCTGATACGGGAGGAAGCTGAAAAATTTAATTTTGAGGAGATTCGCACCCCCATCATGGAAAAGACCGAACTGATTGTTCGGGGATTGGGGCAGATGACCGATATTGTATCCAAAGAAATTTTTTCCTTCAGCAGGGGAGAAGACAATTATGTGCTTCGTCCCGAGCTTACCGCTCCTGTAGTGCGTGCCTTTGTGGAAAACCGTCTCGATCAGCGTGGCGGCTCACAAAAACTATACTATATTGGGCCGATGTTCAGGGCTGAACGTCCACAGAAAGGCAGACAGCGACAGTTTCATCAGTTCGGCCTGGAAATTATGGGCAGCAGTGATGCTTTGGCCGATGCGGAAGTCATCGCATTTATGATTCACATTTATCATAAAATCGGAATCACCAACACCACATTGAAATTGAATTCTATCGGTGATCCGGAGAGTCGAGATCAATATAAAAGGGCTCTGAAGGCCCACCTCAAACCGGATCTTGAAAAGCTGAGCGAAGTTTCCAAAAAACGTTATGAGAATAATCCGCTTCGTATACTTGATTCCAAGGAAGAAGAAGACCGTCCATTTATCGAAACGGCACCGGTGATAACCGAATTCCTTAGTGAAAAATCTGTGAAACATTACAACAAAGTGAAAGAATATCTTGGTGATCTGGGGATAACTTATGAGGAGGATCCTTACCTGGTTAGGGGCATGGATTATTACACGGAAACGGCTTTCGAACTGATAAGCCCCGACCTTGGCGCACAGGATGCCCTTGCTGGCGGTGGACGCTATGACCTGCTGGTTGAAGAAATCGGGGGGTTGCCCACACCCGCCGTGGGATTTGCTGCCGGGATGGAGCGCCTGTTTATTGCCTGCGAAGAATTGGGAATCCGGCTTGGCTCGGAAAAAAAAGTGGATGTTTACATCGTAACCCTTGGCGATGCAGCCCGGAAATGGGGGCTCACACAGTTATCAAAATTTCGTGAAAAAGGGGCTTCTGCCACCATGGACTACATGGGCCGCTCCATGAAAGCACAGATGAAAGATGCCAACCGTGAAAATGCCCGGTTCGCTGTTATTGTTGGTGAAAATGAGTTGAATACAAGACAATTCACATTAAGGAATATGGCTGCAAGTGAAGAAAATTCACTCACTTTGGATGCTATTTTACAAAAGATTACTGGCCATCACACTTAGATATCTTTAAAAGATCTATACTTCGAATAAATAACTTGCCGTGGCAGTCATATTTTCTCTATGAAACAAGTTGTTTTCTCTTAGATGCAAAGAATTTGATAACATCCTGCGCGGATTTCGCCTGCCTCAATTCTTCTACATCATCTCCAGGACGAATCATTTTAACAATCCGGTTCAGGCCTTTCAGATGGTCATCTGCCTTAACAAACTTCGGACTTAAAATGACGAGAATTACATGAACCGGGTTTGCACTTTGTTCCATATTTAAAGCTTTCTTGCTGATACCAACAAAAAGAAGCTGCTCTTCTACTTTGGAAGTGTGTGATTCAAAAAGCATCACGCCCGGCATCACTTCTGGTGTATAATCGGATGTATATTCGAGCAATCTTCTTGTAATTCTTTCGAGTTCGATGTCTTCAAATGCCTCATCATTTTCTATGATTTGCTCAAGTATCTTATTCGTCCGGGCTTGTCTTAGCCCGATTTTTACACGATGTGGCTGTATCAATTCTTTGCCTGAAAATAATAGGGTAGATTTGCCAGTGTCTATCTCAACTTCGGACGGATAAACCGTAATAAAACTTAAATCAGGGTATCGCTGTGCAATAACTCTCGGCAATCGATCAAGACCTGGCCTCCACGAAAGTGATCCTTCTCTGGCACTGATGAGTATGAATAGATCATCTTCTTTGTGATTTGATTCCAGCCATTTCGGGAGCTCTGACCACTGTGAGAGAGTATTACAAGTAAAATCGAGTTCCGGTTTAATTTTTTCGATCCGTTTTTTTACATAATCCTCTCTGTCCTGAGTTGCTACAATCTCAAGGTCACCTCCGATTTGTTCAGCCATCAATTTAAGAGATCTCATACTCGAGTTAAAGCCACTTTCAAGCGCAGCATATGGAGGGATAGCAACAACTATTCGGTTGAAAGTATTTACTGGCTTTTCAATTTTGGATACCATAACCATCTCATCAACTTCTTTTAATAGCTGGTCAAGAATTGTACCAAATACAGCCCTTTTAGTTGATATCTGGCCGTTCCAGCCGATGATTATGTTGCTAATTCTCATCTCATTTACAGCCCTTGCAATACCTTTTGAGATATTGAAATCTACTCTGGTTACCGGGTTTACCGGAACATTTGCAGCGGCTGCATGAATTACAGCATGGCTAAGCATTTTCTCACCTCTGGCGACCTGTGCTTCAACATCACCCCCATCTCTGGCTACTGTGAGCGGATTGATCGGCTGGCCAAACTTTTCGTCCCTCACCATAAATGCAATATCCATCAACGCATCGGATGTTTCCGGGTTGGCGAGTGGTACAAGAATTCGTTGCGGGGCATCTGCTGGTTCATATGGCTTTTCATCCTCCTGTATGGCAACGGCACGTCCATATTTTTCAACCAGATAAGGTCCGATAAGACAGGTTATTAAAATCATGATCACCACGGCATTTACCGCAGTTGTATCAAAAAAGCCAAGTTCAAAACCAACAAGTGTAACCGCCAGCGTAGCAGCAGATTGTGGTGTTGTAAGCCCATATACCACAAAAGCTTCTTCGTTCGTAAATTTAAAAAGGTATCTTACGATCAGAGCCGCAAGACCTTTGCCAAAGAACACAAGTAAACTGAACGTAATGGCGATTACCCAAACCTCCAGGCTCCCCAGAACGCTGATATCTACCAGCATACCCACAGAGATTAAAAAGAAGGGGATAAACAGCGCGTTTCCTACGAATTGAACCCGGCTCATGAGTGTGCCACTTGAGGGTACAAGGCGGTTCAGCAACAGGCCAGCCATAAAAGCGCCGATAATAGGGGCGAGGCCTGCAAGTTCGGCAAAAAAAGCTGTGGTAAACAGCACAGCTACCATAAACACAAAATCAATATTTTTTTCGTACTGGATATTTCTGAAAAACCAGCGCCCCAGTCTTGGCAGAATCAACAATGCCGCGGCTACAAAAACTCCAACTGATGTAGCAAACCCGACCCAGTAACCCGTTCCCAAATCATCACCAATCGAACCTGCAACTACAGCCAGCACACCAAGTGACAATGTATCGGTAACAAGAGTACCGCCCATCGACATGGTTACACCTGTATTTTTTGTGATACCAAGCCTCTCGGCGATAGGATATGCCAGCAATGTATGGGAACCGACTATAGAGCCAAGTAATAATGATGTTGAAAGCGAATAATCAAGAAACTCTAATCCTACATAGATAGCAGCAGCCATGGGGAAAATAAATGAGAAAAAACCGAAACCAATGCTTTTCTCCTTTAATTTCTCAAAGCGGTTCAGGTCGATGGATAAACCTGCCATAAACATGAGATACAGCAGGCCTACTGTACCCAGAAGTACAATTGTAAAATCACGTTCAATTAATCCCAGCATACCCGGGCCTACAACTGTACCCGCAAGAATCAGCCCCACCAAACCTGGAATTTTCATTTTCTTAAAAACCATTGGGGCCAGTAAAATGATGAGCATCACCAATGCAAAGATCAATACGGGATCTTCAAACGGAATTGTAAAATTGAACCTGTTGTTCATTTATAATTTTTTATAAAATTCTGCTGTTACCGGCATAAACATTATCCGAATTAAATCAGATATACACTGTTGCTTGAATCAATCCGGCAAATGATGTTTAAAATACAATGTGTACATTAAAGAACAATTAAACAGACCATCTTTGTAAAGACATCATTCCTGGATTCAATAAATAATAATGAAAAGCTTCATCAATTACGCTAAATACCAATTTTACATCGACACCGGTGGCACATTTACCGATTGCCTGGCTGTAAGCCCCGATGGTAAAACACACCGGTGCAAGGTATTGAGCAGCAGTGCTGTACGTGGTATTGCGGAAACTGTTATCGGGAATCGGATCAGAATAAATACTGGTGAATTTTTTCCTGATTCTTTTTTTGATGGATATACTTTCAAACAGCTCAGCCATCCGGATGATGAATATAAAATAATTGCAACGGATGGCTTGAATTCAGAAATCGTTCTGAATGGTTCAATTCCGGAATTAAATCCTGGTTTCGCTTTTGAAATCCAAAGTCCCGAAGAAGCCCCGCTGCTCGCCATACGGATGATTACAAAAACACCTCTTGATCAGGCTCTCCCGGCTCTTCAACTACGGCTGTCCACTACAAAAGGCACGAATGCCCTGCTGGAGAGACGAGGCGGGAATACCGTTTTTTTTATTACAGAAGGATTTAAAGATCTTCTTCATATCAAGAACCAGCAGCGCCCTGATCTTTTCACCCTGAATATTCAAAAACCTGCCCCTTTTTACAACCAAATGATTGAGGTGCCCGGGCGTATGGATGCAAAAGGCCGGATACTCAAAGAACCGGATTGGGGGCGTTTCAGAAAACAGATTGAAGTTCTGCTTAAAGATGCTGAAGCCGCAGCCATCTGCCTGATGCACAGTTACCGCAATCCTGATCATGAGATCAAACTTGAGAATCTGCTATTTGAACTTGGAGTACCGTATGTGAGCCGGTCTTCAAGGCTGAGCCCTTCCATCAAAATTGTTCCGCGGGCCATCACAACCGATGTGGATGCCTATCTTACACCTGTGATGCAGCGCTATCTCAACCGTATTTCTGATACGATCGGTGAAGCGTCACTACGCATTATGAGCAGTGCCGGAAGCCTGATCGATTCGGAGCATTATTCTCCCAAAGACGGCCTTTTCAGTGGCCCGGCAGGGGGTGTGATCGGAGCAGCAGCGATTGCAAAGAGGATATCATCTGAAAAGCTCCGGGAGTTTGCTTCAGAGAATCCTGATTTTACTGAAAAAATCATCTCCTTCGATATGGGCGGCACCAGTACAGATGTGGCCCGTTTCGATGCAGGTATAGACTATATTTTTGAACATACCGTGGGGGATGCCACACTGTCGGCCCCGGCTATTGCCATTGAAACCGTAGCCGCAGGCGGAGGCTCCATCTGCGGGTTCGACGGCCAGAGCCTGATTGTTGGCCCTGAAAGTGCCGGCGCAGACCCCGGCCCTGCCTGCTACGGTCGCGGAGGCCCGCTTACAATTACCGACGTTAACCTCCTGGGTGGGCGCCTGCATCCATCCAATTTCCGGATCACCATTAACCCCGATGCTGCAATATCAGCTTTTGTGCAGATCCTGGATTCTATCAATAAAAAAAGGGAGGTCCCGCTTAGTAAGGATGAAGTACTTCGCGGCTTTCTGGATATTGCCAATGAGAGGATGGCACAGGCCATTCGTAAAATTTCGATTCAAAAAGGATTCGATCCGGCCGGCTATTCACTTGTGGCTTTTGGAGGCGCCGGAGCCCAGCACGCCATGGCCGTTGCTGAAAAGCTTGGGATCAGACAAGTACTTGTACCGGCAGATGCAGGGCTTCTGAGCGCCTATGGCCTTCAGCAATCCAAACTGGAGAAGATTGTATCGCAACAAATTCTTCAAACCCTTGAACAGGCAGCACCGGAATTGTCATCATTGTTCCGAAAACTTGATGATGAAGCAGTGAAAAGCTTGCAAAACCAGGGAGTGGATAAAAACCGGATTACCATCACCCGAAGAATTCTTCATCTTCGTTTGGTGGGCCAGGACTCATCCCTCGAAATCGATTGGGAAGATGGATTATCCATTGAAAAAGCATTCCGGGAATCTTATCTCGAACAATACGGGCACTGGATGGAAGAGAGGGCTCTCGAAATTGAAGCAATACGGGTTATCGCTTCGGAAATTACCTGGCAGGATGAGTCCGGTGGATTTAACAATCGTTCAATTCAACAGCCTGAATATCAGAAGAACCCAATTAGAAAAAAGGATAATTTTGAAGAATATAAGCCAGTACCGGGCAACGAATTCACACACAATGTATATAGAGGTGATGAAATTCCTGCCGGGGCAACTCTTACCGGCCCGGCCATCATTCTGGAGCCACATAGTACCACAGTAATTGAACCCGGCTGGCAGGGTGAACTGCTGGCTGACCGGACATGGATTCTGCAAAAAAGCAGGGAAGTTGAGTCAATCGAGCCAGATGGTTTGAAGCATAATGAACGTCCTGATGCCGTTCAGCTGCAGCTATATACAAACCGTTTTCGATCAGCAGCCGACCAGATGGGAGAAATACTTCGTAAAACAGCGCTATCCGTGAATGTAAAAGAACGCCTCGACTATTCCTGCGCATTGCTGGATGCCGATGGTTACCTTGTGGTAAATGCCCCCCACATTCCGGTGCATCTTGGTGCTATGGGAACCTGTGTGAGAACACTGATCGATTATTTTGAAGGAGAGGATCTGCATGGTGAGGGAAACTCTGCAATGAGGCGAAATTTGCAGGAGGGGGATATTCTTATCACAAATCACCCGGGATTTGGTGGGTCTCATTTGCCGGATGTCACGGTAATTACACCTGTTTTTTATGAAGGTAAAAGGATTGCGTTCGTTGCAAGCCGTGCACATCATGCCGAAATAGGAGGGAAACGGCCCGGGTCAATGCCTCCGGATGCCAAAAATCTTGCTGAAGAAGGTGTGGTTATTCCTCCTATGCTTCTTGCTAAAGAGGG
>PWLN01000315.1 GCA_003559375.1 Balneolaceae bacterium
ATTTTTGAGCGTCTTCTGTAAAACGGGTATTGGTTATAACCCATCCTTTGTGGTTTTTATTTTTGTGCCCAGGCAATTTGCTCCAATTCTTTCTTACATCTAAAAATCGAGCCTGTATGTAAAGCGGGATTTTAATATTGCACCGGTTCTCATTTCTGTTATGGAACTTGCACTCAATCATAAAGTAATCATCTCCTTTATGGGCAATCACATCAATTTCATGAGTTACACAATCTCCTTTAACAACAATACCGGTTTCCGTTTCATATCCAAGCCTGGAAAGGAGTTCTGCTACAAATTTTTCAAAAATATAACCGGTTGGGCCCAGTTCAAAAATCGCCTCTTTAAGCCGGTATTTCGCTGCAGATTTTGATGAACTGGAGTGCAGCAGACGAAAAGCTTCCCGGTAAATTTTTTGTGTCGTAATGCCATCAACAAGATGATCATTGATAGATTGCGTGATATGATCGATTACAAGATGCGATGCCCCGGCATTTTGAAGAGACCTTCTGAGCTTACTTTCATCATAAGGCTCAAGTTCACCGGAAGCTTTAATGACGTTAATGACTGACATCTGTTAGAGTGATTGGTTATTCTAACAATTTAACAGAAAAAATGGGATAGAAAAGTGAAAAGTGTACCGAGCGATAGCGATTCCCGCGTAGTGAAAAGCGACCCACCAGGCGGCGCGGGCAATAAGTCATCTGACGAGTACCATTGAAAAACGAACCATTAACAAAATGAGCTAATTCCCGAACGACTCGTCTGATGACTTGCGGTTATGGGAGTGCTTAGCGGTCAATAGATGAGCCACTAAAATAGAATATGCCATAAGGCGCAATTGATGGGGTGGGTTTGGGGTTGTAGGAAAAATGAGCTGTCATCGCAATCATTCGTCAGCCCGGAAAGGCACCGGGCAGACGAGGGGTGGGAAAGGCACCGGGCAGATGAGGGATTGCCAGGTCTTTACTGACGCACATTTCGAATTTGTAGCTCATCATCCAGCTCTACAACCGCCATACCGATGCCCGGAGTATATTCTTGGTCTGGGTACACGAAACGAAGGTCCCGGATGAATACCTGCCAGCCATCTTCCAGGGGCCGGACCTCGTAGACAGGAAAACGGATCCAGTTCATCAGTCCGCGAATTTCATGTGCTGCCAGGGCAGCGTCTGTGATACGATCCGGTTCCTCAATGGGAATCGGATCACCGGCGAGTTCAAAACTATCCGGACGCATCCAGTTTATTGAAAACATGTAATAATGAGTATCTGATGAGGCAATACCTGTACGGAGAAAGGTACGCGCCGGAAGCGGATTGGCCATTACCTGTTTGATATTGGCACCATTTTCGTTGAGTTGTGTGCGGGCATGAGAGGCAGTCAGCTTTGCCCCGGTGAACATAAACGCGATATAAAGCAAAAGGGTAGTTAAAAGCGTTAACGCGATGGGCTGTGTGGCTCCGATATGACGGCCCGAACAGCGTATGGCAATGATGCCCGAGAGTCCGGCCAGCCAGATGATTTTGAGCGCCAGCGGCACTATTTCGGCAGTGATAATCAGTGCTGTGGTTGCCGTGCCGAGCAAGATCCATCCGCTGATGCCAGCCCATGATTTTGATCTGGCCAGCACTACTCCTGCACCGGCAAGGAGCCAGAACCACGGATCAATGATAAACAGGGTATCGCCGTAAAACCAGGTATCGCTGAATGGCATGAGCAGGCGGATGCCATAGGTGTTCAGCCAGTCCAGAAAAGGATGGCTCCATACCCCGAGAAAAGCAATTCCCAGGAGGATGAGTGGCCGCATCGGCGGACCCTGATTCGTGCGGTTCCGGCGCCGCTTACGTTTCAAAATCAGGCGGTCGATGGCAAGCATAAGGCCGGTGAGCAAAAAAGGCCAGATCATCAGAGCCAAAATGCCGTGCGTCCATCCCCTGCGTACCAGCAGGGCGTAATCGGAGCTCACCAGCATCGCCAGGCCATCAATATCGGGAATATTTGCCCCGATAATTAAGGTAGCCGTTGCATATGCAGTCTTCCGTTTAAGGCCGGCCTCGGCCATTGTAGCGCCAAAAAGTGTGTGTGCAAGTGGGTCCAATTAATGCAAAGCTTAAAATATGCTGATTGAATATAAAACAGGAAAAGAATGAATAGGTTCGTTTGTCCTGAAGATTTTTAAAATGAACAGGTCAATGATAGGAATACATCAGGATTTTTAAAAAAGTTTGATGCTGCTTAAAAATTTTGCACCGAGCCGGGTCTTCATCCACAGCCAGGGCGATGGATTCATTGTACGGGACGCGATTCGGTCTGTCCGGGCTACATCATCTTCCATTTTTTTCGGAGCGAGGTAGTCGTAGTCCGATTTGATCAGCATCATCAATGCCGGAATTTGGCTTGAGTAGTCTTCGATCTATGAGGATTCATTTATTCAAATAGCGCGAGCAGATCGTCGCGTTTCAGCTCTTTGAAAATGCCGGCTTCTGCAACCACCAATTTTTCTGCAATGTTTTTTTTTCGTTCCTGAAGGCGCAAAATTTTCTCTTCCACTGTTCCGGGGCTCACAAACCGGTAAACAAATACATTGTTTTTTTGGCCGATACGATGTGTACGATCCATTGCCTGACGTTCTGCAGCAGGATTCCACCAGGGGTCCATGATAAAGACATAGTCAGCGGCTGTTAAATTTAATCCTTCTCCTCCGGCTTTCAGGCTGATCAGAAAGAGGTCTTTTGAACTGTCTTTCTGGAACCGGTCTACACGTTTTTGACGATCTCTTGTTTTCCCATCCAGATATTCATACTTCCAGCCTCGAACTTTCACCTCGTCTTCAATCAGTTTTAAAAAACCTACAAATTGAGAAAACACAAGTGCCCGATGTCCTTCACTTATCAATTCTTCGGCAAGTTCAATAAACCGCTTTATTTTGGCAGAACCCGCTTTTTCCCCATCAATCAGCCGCGGAGAGCAGCAAATTTGACGCAGCCGGGTTAAACCCTCAAGAACAGCAAACCGTGATTCCCGAATCCCTTTGGCATCAAGTGATTTATTAATGAGTTGATAATATGTCTGGCGATATTTCTCATATACCACCTGTTGGCCACTCTCCATAGGGCAGTCAACCAGCGTTGAGGTGAGTGGCGGCAGGTCGGTTGCAACCTGCTGTTTGGTGCGCCGCAAGATAAACGGGGAAACCATGCTATGCAGCATATCTTCTGCGGTTTTGTTGCCATCTTTTTCCACCGGTTTTACCCACTGTTCACGAAACTGTTTTTGGCTGCCAAGCAAACCGGGATTCAGAAATTGAAATTGTGTCCACAGATCCATGGTGGTATTCTGAACCGGGGTACCGCTCATGCACAACCGGTTCTTTGCATTAATCAATTTCAGCGCCTTAAAAGTTTTACTTGCCGGATTTCGAACAGTATGGGATTCATCCAGGATAGCATAATCGAAGCTGATGTTCTTAAGTTGATCAATATCATTACGCATGGTGCTGTATGTGGTAATAAAGAGGTCTGCATCCGGCCAGTTATTGGTATCGTTGAGACGATCTGTTCCGTGATAAATATACACATCAAACCCCGGTACAAATTTTTGAACTTCCATTTCCCAGTTATGTAGAACAGACCGTGGGGCAATGATAAGGCATTTGGGTTTTTTGTTTTCTGATTCTGCAACCTTTTGGAGCAAAGCCAATACCTGAATTGTTTTGCCAAGCCCCATATCATCGGCAAGAATACCCCCTAACCCATAGCGATTCAAAAAAAGCATCCATGAAAGCCCGGCCTGTTGATAGGGCCGCAATTCACCCTTTAGCTTTTCAGGCGGCGCTGTCTCTTCTATCTGCTCGAATGATCGCAACCGGTTTGCATATTCCTGAAAATCAGGATCCGATTCGCAGATATCAGCTGCACGTCCCAGCTCATCAATAATATTTGCGGCGATTTTTGGCACCCTGATTGTATCTTTGTCAGGATCAACCAGATGAAGAAGTTTTTTAAGATGACTGAGCCAGTTTGCAGGAAGTTCTCCTGTGGTATGATCCTGCAATTGTATATATGGTTTATCCCTGATCAATATTTTCCTGATATCATTGATATTCAATGAAATATCTCCGAAAAACATTTTTCCTTCAATTTCAAACCACTGCTCTCCGCTCGAAATACGGAACGAGCTTGACGTCATTTTTTTGGGACGTGCAAACCGTTTCAGTTCTCCTTCACCAAAAATTTTGAATCCGGATTCAGAAAGGCCTGGCAGGTAATCAATGACCCATTCGAGTGAATCCGTTACCGGTGTAAACATAAATGGATGGCCGTTTGATGTAAGATTCGATCGTTTAAGGTATTCAAGCCAGCTTTGCTCAGACACTTCATCCCGGTCAACCGACCAGATTAACGTTGTGCTTTCATTGTCTGAAGAGGCCTCTGCTGCAGGGATTAACAGCGGATTTTGATCAGATGCACCTTTAACTTCATGATTTCCATAAGCAATACGAAACTCAATCTGCAGTTCACGGGCGTGCTCACTGAGATAAATTCTCGGCTCAGGTTCAACATGTTTCTTTTCCAACAATCTTTCATCGATATCAACCGGAACATTCGCTTCTTGCAGAATGGGGAAAAGATCTTCGATAAAAGACCCGACCTCAGCTGAAGGCACATCTACATGTTGCTGTGCAATGTTCAGGAAAAATTTACGGGCTAATTCACTTCCTTCAAGTTTGGTAAGATATCCGCTATGATACACCCAACAGGGATCCGGGCTTACAATCTCAACGGCATTTGCCGGGATATAAAGCCCTGTATTTTTTAAATGGAATTGAAGCTCGAGACCAGAATATTGTTTGCCGTTATCGTTTAGCAGGGGCTTGATTGAAAGTGATAACCGGAATGGCTCGCTATGAATGTGAACGGTTTCCGAACCATCCGCGTCATGTTTAAGCTTCAGGTTTTCATCCGTAAGAAGTTCAAAAACATCACCAAAAACAACCTGACCTCCATACTTATTAAAGTCACCGTAATAGTTGCTTTGTTCATATTGTTCCCTCAGATGGGAAATAATAATCCGGTCTTTAGATGTCTTGGGGGTTACCTGTGTCCAGGGATTTTTATAGCTGAAAGAATAGTTATATGTCGATGTCTTTCTTAGGCTCTTGATCAATCCGTAAATTGGTTTTGGGTAGAGGTTCCACTGGCCGTTCCTGCATTCCAATAAATAGGTAATCTCCTGCGAAGAGTAAAGTTTTGTTTCATGATGTGCAGATTTAAGTGATCGCACCAGCTGCCGGTAGCGCTGAGTTCCGCCCTCATCCGTTAAATATTTTTCCAAACGTTGCTGCATGGCAAGTTGCAGCATGGAAGCAACGATATGTTTGCAAAAAGATGAACCATAACCCCAATTTCTAAAAGCCGGACAAGTACAGCTTGATTTCTTGGTTTGATTTTTTTGAAGTGAAAATTCAACTTTATACATTTGGCTGCCCAGTACATCAGCCTGCCAGGTTTCTGTAGATTCATTCTTAATGGTGATAGATCGGACAAGGTTTTTTGCAAAATAATCGACGCCTCTTTTAAACATCTGGTCATTCGCATATCTGTAAAAATTTCGAATATGGTCTGACAATACAGGATGCATACCCAAAAAAGGGTTACGTTCCGGATTAGTTGAAAGCGTGTGATCCATGTAGTCAAACGGAAGTGAATGAAGAAAATCCAAAATCTCTGATGCCCGCTTTTTCCCGATACCGTACAAGTCCAAAATCTGAGATTCACTTAGTCCAAACAAGTCCTCTAAGCATATAATATCCTGATCATAGAGAGCAGAGACTGTATTGTTCGATAATTTTTGAAATACGGGGTCAACTTCCCTGTAATAGGAATACATTCAACTTGAGAAAAGATTGCTATTCTGATTGGAACCATGAAAATAATTGGAATCCCGGTAAAATTAAACCTGAAAGAAAAATTTACGTGTACAAATATTATTACCTGTAAAGGATATCTTATTGCTCTGTAAAATACCTGAAGGTTTTTATATCAACCTACTTCTTTTCCATACTTAATTGCGCCATTTTTTCACCCATCTGAATAGCGGGGACAGAAACCGGATTTCCCCCGGCATCGCGGATCAACTTTTCTTCCCGGTCATTGTTGGTAAGCACCCGGATGATTCCCTTGAATTTTTTCTTTCGAAGCTGGTGAATGATGAACTCTTTGGTATAGATCTCGCCCGACATGGCCAGCAATATGGTTTGCACTTTCTGCATATCGAGTTCTTCCCAGAAAAAGGCGTCCTGGGCATCAGCATAGATAACCCGAAATCCTTCATCCATCCTCGCCTTTACACGGTCGGGGTTGATGTCTATTCCAACAGCAGCCTTGTCGTTGATTTTAAAGTGATGAAGTGCTGCCTGCCCTGTCTGGCCCAAGCCAATCACCAGGTATTCTGCAGCACCAACCGACACCGGTTGATGGTCAGGGTGTTTTACATGCCGTTCAAAACCGCGTAAGAAGCTGTTCATGTGCTGCCAGATCGGATCTTCATAACGTACCAGTATGGAATTGATGACATAGGAGATCGCAGTAAGCAGTCCCAGAATCAGGATCACTTCTGAGGGAATGATTCCTGCAGAAGCAGCCACCGCGCCAGCGATTAGGGTAAACTCACTGTAGGCAGTAAGAGTAATGGTAGATAAAAAACCGGTGCGGGCACGAAGTTTAAAAGCGATAAATAGTCCATAAAAAAGAACTGCTTTTATTGGCAGAATCAGCAGGAGCACACCGATCATATAAAAACCGGAAGTATCGGGAAATCCACCCAAACCAATTTCCAGGAAGAACCCTACCAGGAATGCTTCTTTGATTCCCCATATTTTTTTCTCCAGCTGTTCTGCCTTATCATCGTTTACAAGCAGCATTCCCATGACCAGGGCACCCAGTTCACCACTAAGGTTAAACCACTCGAACATGGCACTACCTCCGATTGCAAGCG
>PWLN01000098.1 GCA_003559375.1 Balneolaceae bacterium
TAGAGGGGGTTCTATCTGGCTTACCATTTAAAAACAAGGCTTAGATATCCATTAGCATACCTTCAAGGACTTCGCTAAATTTTAACCGGACAACAATGATAAATTATTAAAGTTTTGAAATACATAAATGGTTTAGCTTTCTATTGCATCATGATCGGGTGCCTTATCGGTTACTTTTCTCCTGAAACAATGGCCAGGCAGCTACTTATCAAGCCGGAAAATTTCGACGGATTTGAAACTGCCGACTGGCGTAATTTTCGGCCTAATTACATCGGCAGTTCGACAGAATTTATCCGCCCCAGGTTTGAGATTACCGATAAAGCTCCCATTTCCGGCAACTATTCTCTCGCATGGTCTGGCGGTGAGCTGGAACATGAATGGCTAATGCTGAGCAATGCATTTTACCTGGCCAGGCCATTTTCCGTTTCTGTTCTGTTCCGCGCAGAAAATCAAAGCGATTCGTGGCAGGCAGGGTTATACCTGATGCAGGATTACAGTTTTTTCTCAGGGATACAAATACACTCAGATGCCGCAGCTTTACACATCGACGCTAAAGAGTGGGATGCAGAAAACCAGGAAGACCTTTCTTTAAAAGCAGATACAGTGTATGAGTTACTGGTTTCACTGGATAGTCGAAACCGTATTACAGCAGCAATTATTGATCAACAAAGCGGTGACAGATTGTTTGAGCAATCCGGGATTTCGGCGGTTAATCCGGAGGCAATTGCACTTTATGTAAAAACAGAAGCCGACAGCCATTCCAGGCTTTATTTCGATGATGTTACGGTTGAATCAGGCGATTACTATGTTGAATCGGGTGTATGGACTCGTGCACCACAACCCTGGTTTGTTGCACTGCCAAGGCTGCCCGATGTAACCCAGGAAGAGGGGAACTGGGTAGGGGGCCATTCGGTCATGAAAACCGCAGACGATGACTATATGATGTGGTATCGTATCCGGGATAATGTGCAGCGCGGAAAAGGGTATGGTTTCGCAAGAAGCAGCGACGGAGTGAATTGGGTGAAGCATGAGAATAATCCGGTATTTGTGCCAGACAACAGGTACGCGAGTAACGAAAAAATCACTGTCTTAAATATCGATGGTGTTTTTCGGGGATGGTACACTGTTGAACGTGATGGTTTATGGATCACAAAGCATATTGAAAGCCTTGATGGCATAAACTGGACAAATGATATGCCGGTAATTGACGACGTAATGTGCAAGGATGCCGATGTAATTTACCTTAATGGAGAGTACTTTCTTTATTGTATCGGGCCAAACAATACGGATATATCAGTTTATACATCAGGTAACGGACTGGAGTGGGTTCTCAGAGAGGTCTATGAAATGGGAACCCACCGTCACCTTGCCGTATATTACGAACGGGAAAACTCCCTCTTTGCCCTGTACCCCACAGCCGGTGCAAAGGGTGTCAGTTATGCGGTTTCTGTTGACGGGATTCAATTTGAGCCTTTTGTCCAGACCTGGTCGCCACCGCCTGTGGGATTGGATGACTGGACAGAAGCAGGTATCACCTATCTGTCATTTTTAAGAAATGAGCATGGGCATATACAAAGTGAAAAAAATCAGCCGGTTTATTATCAGGCACGTAATACCTACAATAACAATATTCCCGGGTGGCTGTATCACGGAGGTGAGCGTGTTGTATTAGCGGGCAAGTTTGAGGGATTATATCTCAATTTACCGACTCGTGTGATGCCTTCTGGTTCGTATCAATATTCAGCCTTTCCATTTGATTCCGAACTGGTTAATGGCTTCTCAGTATTTTCTGACCGGATCAGTGATCTATTGATTAAATCATGGGAGTCAGATATGGATCCTTCAGTAACTGGCCTCCTTACATCGCAAAGTAGAACGCTAATCCAATTTAAAATTGAAAACCTTGATCCGGGTAAAGAATACATTCTGGAATTGTCTGGTGATATTCAGGCGAATAGTGTGGTTCAGGATAATGGAGAATTGATATTACGAACCATAATACCTCAGGATGGTGAGTATAACTTTTACATACGAAGAAATTAATGCGGTAATCTCTTCAGGTAATTGATAATGTGCCTTGCTGATCGGCTATGGATACAGGTTTTATGATATTGCTCATATATGTATAATTAATTATTAATGGATAAAATGAACGTATCACCCTTGAAAAGATTACCAACCACAACCGTTTATCTCATCTTAAAACCTGGTTTACTGACATTCCTGCTTGTATGGTCTATCAGTTGCACGACGGAACAGGAACATCAGGGTCAGAGGCTCCCCAACATCATTTATATTTTAGCCGATGACCTTGGATACGGAGAACTGGGAGCCTATGGCCAGGAAAAAATCGAAACGCCGCATATTGATGCTATGGCTGCAGCCGGGATGAGGTTTACCCAACACTATGCAGGGTCAACGGTTTGTGCCCCCTCGAGATATATGTTGATGACCGGCAAGCATCCGGGTAATGCTTTAATCAGGGGCAATAATGAATGGAGCGAACGTGGAGATGTGTGGAGTTTTGAGGCGATGTTTGAAAATCCAGATCTTGAAGGTCAAATACCCATTCCCGAAGATACTATAACTCTTGCCGATATACTCAAGAAAGCCGGATATAAAACAGGAGCTATCGGTAAGTGGGGATTGGGCGGGCCATTTACCGAAGGTCATCCAAACAAACAGGGGTTCGATTATTTTTACGGATATTTATGCCAGCGACAGGCTCACACCTATTATCCAACACATCTCTGGAAAAACGACCAGAGAATTATGCTTCAAAATAAGATGGTGCCCCCTCACCAATCGCTTCCTAAAGTGGCCGATATTTACGATCCATTAAGTTATGCAATATTCCACGACCAGCCTGACTATGCAGCGGAGTTGTTACAAATCGAGGTTATCCGGTTTATTGAAGAGCATCGTGACACTCCTTTTTTCCTTTACCTTCCAACACCCCTCCCCCATGTTTCTCTTCAGGCACCACTACGATTAATTGACTATTACCGTGAAAAGTTTGGAGATGAAGAACCTTATACCGGTGGGAATTATGTACCCGTGCGGTACCCTAACGCCACATATGCTGCTATGATCTCATACCTTGATGAACAGGTTGGCGAAATCGTCGAAAAACTGAAAGAACTGGATTTGTATGAAAATACACTGATCGTATTAACGAGTGACAACGGACCTACATTTACCGGGGGAGTGGATCCGGAATATTTCGACAGTGCAGCTCCTTTTAAATCAACCTATGGATGGGGAAAAGGCTTCTTGCACGAGGGGGGTATCCGAGTTCCAATGATCGCTGTATGGGAAGGAATAATCCCGGCTTCAAGTACGAACGATCATTTATCAGCTTTTTGGGATGTACTGCCCACGTTTGGGGAGATCGCTGGAGTAGAGCAACCGGAAGGTATTGATGGAATCAGCTTCTTACCGACACTTAGGGGAAATAATGAAGAACAAAAGCAACACGAATTTCTTTATTGGGAATTTCCTCAGTATGGCGGTCAGCAGGCAGTTCGTATGGGCCGGTGGAAAGGTATTCGCAAAAATATGATCAATGAGGAAAACCTGGATGTTGAGATTTACGATCTTGAAAATGATCCGCGAGAACAATTTAACGTTGCAGGCCATCATCCTGACATTACAGAGAAGATTCTGTCGATAATGGAGAATGAACGCATTCGGCCGGAGATTGATGCTTTCAGGATACCTGTCTTGGGGGATTAAAAAAACTTCGATACTATAAAAAGCAGTTCAGTACATCAATCTAAAGTGCTGAATAAGACTCTTAACCTTCCGTGAACTGAACATGAATTTATGATCCGAAGAAATTAGGAATGAGAGTTGCAAAACAACTTACAGGAACCTAATTTTATACTTTGAATTAAGCTTAGATACTTGTTTCAAATTATTACTACAGACTAAAAAAATTAAGACACTTACCGGTTTTTAAAGAAGGGACTAAATTCAAAATCATTGTTTAATGGATTCAGAAATATCAGCGGCAATCTCTTCAGGAAATAGCAAAACTGCGGGCCTGAACGTTCAAGAGCTAAACAGTATATTTCATGATAAATCGGCTGATGATTTACTTAAATGGGGATTTGAAACCTTTGGCAATACCATTGTTGCCGGTACGGGTTTTGGCTCTTCCGGCATTGTAATACTTCACAGGTTAGTTGAACTTGGGCTGCCGGTTAAGGCATTTTGCCTCGATACGAACCTGCTTTTTCATGAAACCCATCAGTTATGGAATAACATTGAAAAAGAGTTTGGAATCGGAATTGAGGTTGTATCTCCAATTCTGACTCTCGATGGGCAAAAAATCCATCACAAAGATAAACTTTGGGCGACAGATGCCGATCAATGCTGTACTATCCGTAAAGTACTGCCCCTAAAAAAATATCTTGCCAACAAGAAAGCCTGGATTACAGGATTGAGACGATCGCAATCAACTACCCGGAGAAGTATTGAAAAAATTGAGTGGGATGCAGAAAGTAAAACATACAAATTGAATCCTCTCGCAGACTGGAGTGCTGAAAAGGTTTGGCAATATATACATTCATATAAGCTTCCATACAATGCCCTGCACAATGAAGGATATCCAAGTATAGGATGTATACCCTGTACTCATCCGGCAAACGATCCATCCAACGAGCGTTCGGGCAGATGGGCTAATCTTGAAAAGACAGAGTGTGGCATACATATCCTGAATCAATTGCCCCGCAATAAAAATTCACATCCCAAGCCTGAGTGACAGATCGCTCTCAAAAATCTGATTTTTACACGGCTAATTGCCATTAAAAACAGTCATGGTACTCCGAAATTATGAAGTTACTCAAGCAGAAACTTATTATGTAAGCGCTTTTTTGCATTCAAATCGCTGAAATTCAGAATGTTAATGTAAAAAATCATTTTTTTTAAAAAATTTTTGAATTAAAAAGAGAATGTTGCTAATCTTTTGCAGTTCAGTTAATTCATTGGTATTCAATAAGAAATAACATGACAAATCACCCACTCAAATCCGCTGTTTATTGTATGATGCATTCCTGCACAGCCATGATGTGTTGTATGTGTATGATGAAGGGCAGTGGACCGGATGCTTCATGAAATTCTGAACAATAGTAAAACGAAATTTCCAGAAAGCCCACTGCCTGATACAGACAGCGGGCTTTTTCTTTTTTAAGAAAATCGCTCCACTTCCTTTCTGTATCAGCCGGGCTTTGTGAAACAAAAAATCAAACAAAAAACACAAAGTAAAAATCAGCAGCTCATACACAATACAAGTCATTGATTACCATCAAATGGGCAATCTGATCGAAGCACCAATAGAACGATAAACAGCAAACAAAGATAATTATTTAACATCTCCGGGATTTTAAAACACCCGGAGATTCATAATGAGTTAATGAATATGAGCAGTAAAAAAAGCAATGTAGAAGTTATAAAAGAAAACAGTGATTACCTTCGCGGGCCATTGGCTGATGAAATTCAGAACGATGATCCGTTTATCAGCAAGGAAGCGTACCAGATATTAAAATTCCATGGATCATATCAGCAGGATGACAGAGACCGTCGAAAAGGGCGAAACAGACACTGGATGTTTATGATCAGGGGGCGCATTCCCGGGGGCAAAATCTCTGCTGATCAATATATTGCCTTGGATGATCTTGCCGACCGGTATGGAGACAGTACGATCCGTGTAACGACGCGTCAGTCCTTTCAGTTATATGGAATAATCAAAAAAGAACTGAAAAAAACCATTCAGGATTTAAACAAATCCCTGATAACTACTGTGGGTGCCTGCGGAGACATTGTGAGAAATGTGATGGTTACTCCATCCCCGGATATTGACGGAAGACAGGCTGTTGTGCAAGAGTTTGCCAATGTGCTTTCTGATGAACTAGCTCCTGCATCTAAAGCATACCATGAAATCTGGCTGGATGGTGAAAAGGTTTATTCCGGAAAAGAAGAATCCGAACCACTGTACGGGAAACACTATCTGCCACGAAAGTTTAAAATTGGTGTTGCTTTACCGGGGGATAACAGTGTTGATATATATACACAGGATATCGGACTGGTTGCACTTTTTGATGATGTTAACAATATCAAGGGCTTCAATATTATTGTTGGCGGTGGAATGGGCATGAATCATCGCAGGGAGGATACATTTCCTCTTCTTGGCAAACATCTGGGATATTCTCCAGCAGGGAAAATACTCGAAGTGGTAAAAGGCATCGTATCTGTTCAACGCGACTATGGTAATCGTGATGACCGCAAACAGGGACGCATGAAATACCTGATAAACAACTGGGGAATCGACAAATTCAGAGAAGAACTTGAATCCCGGCTTGGTTACAATCTGGAGCCTTTCCAAGACATGCCTGAATTTGAACTGGAACTGTACCTGGGCTGGAACAGACAAAGTGATGGAAACTGGTTTCTTGGTATCTCTATAGAAAACGGGCGTATCAATGATGATGAAAATCGTAAGTTAAAAACCGCACTACGTGAAATTTCAGAAAATTATGGCCCGGAGGTTCGCTTTACAGCCAATCATAATGTGCTTCTTACAAATATTAAAGAAGAAGTCAAAGATGCAATAGAATTGCTTCTGAACAGCTATGGAGTGGAGTGGGGAGAAGATTATCCGAACCTATTGAAATATGCAATGGCTTGTCCTGCAATGCCTACGTGCGGACTTGCGATAACCGAGTCGGAAAGGATATTTCCTAAAGTAATCCGTGACCTTGAATATGTAGTTGAAGAGCTGGGCTTGCAAAATGAAAAACTATCTGTTCGTATGACCGGGTGCCCGAACGGTTGCGCAAGGCCATATGTGGCAGATATTGGTTTTGTAGGCCAGTCATTAAATAAATATTCCATTTTTATCGGAGGTGATCCGTCCGGAACAAGGCTTAATACATTATACAAAGAACTTGTACCGCTTGA
>PWLN01000397.1 GCA_003559375.1 Balneolaceae bacterium
ATATAGTGAATTCCGAATTCATCCAGCCGTTTTGCAATCCGGAATTTATCTTCAGCAGAAAATGACACTTTTTCTCCCTGGGTTCCGTCCCGAAGGGTTGTGTCGAATATCTGTATAGTTGTTGGCTTCATGATCTGAAAAGTAAATGTTTATTCAGTCGGTTTTTTGAACTTCGGATATCTATTTCACTTCAATCCAGTCCATCATCGAGCGCAGTTCTTTCCCGATTTTTTCGATCTGATGGTCGCCCAGAGAGCTTCGCATTTTGGTTAATTCCGGAAGTCCGGCACGGTTTTCATCCATCCACTCTTTAGCAAATGATCCGTTTTGAACTTCTTCAAGAATACTCTTCATTCGTTTTTTGGTATCTGAATCGATAACCCGGGTACCTCTTGAGAGCCCGCCATATTCTGCAGTATCGCTTACTGAATAGTACATCCTTTCGATACCTCCTTCATACATCAGATCCACGATCAGTTTAAGCTCATGCAAACATTCAAAGTATGCAATTTCGGGCTGATAACCGGCTTCAACCAGTACTTCAAATCCGGTTTTTACCAGTTCTGACGCCCCCCCGCAAAGAACAGCCTGCTCACCGAAAAGATCGGTTTCGGTTTCTTCTTTAAAAGTGGTTTCGAGTACGCCTGCGCGGGTTCCACCGATTGCTTTTGAATAGGCAAGAGCGGTTTCCTTTGCCTTGCCACTTGCATCCTGATAGATGGCAAACAGGCATGGAACACCGGAGCCTTCAGAGTATACCCGCCGCACAAGATGGCCCGGGCCTTTTGGGGCTACCATGAATACATCCACATCTTTCGGTGGTACAATTTCATTAAAATGAACATTAAAACCGTGAGCAAACATCAGGGCATTACCTGGTTTCAGGTTGGGTTCGATGCTCTCTTTGTACACAGTACCCTGAAATTGGTCGGGGATCAGGATCATCACAATATCTCCCTTTTCTGCGGCTTCGGCCGTATCAAATACTTTTAGTCCGGCTTCTTCGGCTTCCTGCCACGATTTACTGCTTTTACGGAGGCCAACGATCACATTCATTCCGCTGTCCCGAAGGTTCAGGGCATGAGCATGACCCTGGCTGCCATAGCCAATGATCGCTATCGTTTTTCCGGATAAGTAATCAAGATCTGCATCCCCGTTATAATATGTTTTGGCTTTCATTCTTTATTCTTTCGTTATTTTTCTATTGTCTATTGTCAATTAATATTAACCGCTCCCTGAAATTCGCGTTTCAGTGCAACACTGCCGGTTCGCGACATGGCAACAATGCCGTAAGGTTTCAATACTTCGATCATTGCATCCACCTTATCACTGTTACCGGTTACTTCAAGAGCGAGTTTATCACTGGTGATGTCGATCACTTTGGCCTGAAATGCCTGCGCAATCAACATAATCTCGGGCCGCCCTGATTTTACGGTAGAAACTTTGACAATTGCCAGTTCCCTTTCAATTGATTTTTTGTGGGTGAGATTGATTACTTTCAACACATCCACCACATTGTAAAGGAGCTTATTAATCTGCTCAACCGTTTTTTCATCACCCCGCGTAGTTATGGTCATCCTGGCCATACCCGGTTCTGCTTCTGCAGCAAAAGTTACACTGTCGAGCTCAAAACCTTTCGAACTGAAGATACCGATGATTCGCGACAATGTATTCAGATTATGTTTTACAAGCACAGATAGAGTATGCTTTGGCTGTTTAACCGATACAGGATTCGACATATTATTTACCTGCCTCCTCGTCTGATTCAACCATTTCGAATAATGCTGCTCCTGACGGAACCATCGGGTAGCAGTTTTCTTCTTCAACAACACGGATGTCCATCAGAACCGGGGCATCTTTAATTGCCATGGCCTGCTCGAGTACACTTTTCAGTTGTTCCGGATTTTCGGCCCGTAATCCCAGGCATCCATAGCTTTCCGCCATTTTTACAAAGTCGGGGTTATTTGAACCAAACACAGAGTAGCTGTAACGCTTTTCGTAGAAGAGCTGCTGCCACTGGCGAACCATGCCAAGGCAATTATTATTCATGAGTGCAATTTTTACAGGAATTTTATATTCAACGGCGGTGGCGAGTTCATATGAAGACATCTGGAATCCTCCATCGCCGGTGATACAGACTACATCCCTGTCGGGATAAGCTATTGCGGCACCCATAGCAGCAGGGAAACCGTAACCCATTGTTCCAAGCCCACCTGATGAAATCCAGGATCTTGGGTGGTTAAAGTGATAATGCTGGGCTGCCCACATCTGATGCTGGCCTACATCGGTAACCACAATAGCGTTACCATTGGTTACTTCAGATATCATTTTAACCATGTGCTGCGGGTAAATTTTGTCCACAGCTTTTGGTACTACCAGCGGATGTTCTCTTTGCCATTTATGGATTGTTGCCCACCATTCGTCAATTTTTGGCGGAGTGGCCAGTTTGTTTATTGCAGGAATTACATGTTTTACATCACCAACAATCGGCACTTCCACATCAACATTTTTGCCAATGCAGGACGGGTCAATATCAATATGTATTTTCCGTGAATTTTGAGAAAAACCATTCAACCTGCCTGTAACCCTGTCATCAAATCGTGCTCCAACTGCGATGAGTACATCACACTCTGTCATGGCCATATTTGCGTACCATGTACCGTGCATGCCAAGCATTCCGAGCGACTGTGGTTTGCTCTCGGGGAAAGCCCCAAGTCCCATTAATGTTGTTGTAACAGGGATATTCAAATGCTCTGCAAAAGCTGTTACTTCCTCCCACGCGTTACCGAGAATGGCACCGCCACCCACATAAATCAAAGGCTTTTTGGCATTACTGAGCATTTCAGCAGCTTTGGTGATCTGAGGATGATGGCCGTATAACGTTGGTTTGAAGCTGGGTATGTCTACATTGTTATCAAGACCTGCGTATTTGGTCTTAGTATTGAGCATATCTTTTGGGAGATCAACCAGAACCGGCCCAGGGCGTCCGTGCGTGGCAATATGGAAGGCCTCTTTTAATACATGTTCGAGGTTGTTAACATCGCGTACCAGGTAGTTTTGCTTGGTGATTGGCCGTGTGATACCCACAATATCTGCTTCCTGAAAGGCATCATTACCAATAACACTGGTTGGTACCTGCCCGCTAAGAACCACAAGCGGAATCGAATCCATCATTGCAGTGGCAATTCCTGTTACGGTATTGGTTCCGCCCGGACCGGAAGTTGCAAGCACAACACCTGGCTTACCGGTAGCACGGGAATAACCATCGGCCGCATGGGTTCCGGCTTGTTCATGCCGAATCAATATATGCCTGATATCATTATTGCTAAAGAGTGTATCATAAATCGGCAATACCGCTCCACCGGGATATCCGAAGATCGTATCAACTCCGAGATCAACGAGTGTCTTGAGGAGTATTTCTGACCCACTGTATAATTGCGCATCGGCTTCAGCATTGTGCATGATCACCGTCTGTAAAACAGGTTTTTGCGGGATATTGTCGGCAGTTGACATTGATTTGGATGATTTCATATTGCCTCGTGGATATACGTTGCCCGCCAGAGGTCAAAGTAAATCTAAATTGTAGGATTTGGCTTCTAACCTCTGGCAGTGGTGATTATTGAATAATTAGGTTTAGAATTAGTATGCCAGAAATTAGAATTGACACAATTATCAAAGATATAATAATGCTGATAATGTCAATGATTGAGATAGAAAGTAAAAAAACTACTAAAAGGGAAAGCAAAATGAGGCCAGTTACAGAATGCAACAAAGAATATGTCGAACCGGTAATCGATTTGGATGCATCATTATTGATGCTTCTCAGAGGTGTATTTAAGGTGGTTATTGCGGTAGACAAAATGTAATCTGTTACTTGAACATCACATGTAAAAACTTATACAATGAGTACAAATCAGTCAAGGTTTTTTTTATATAATGTGTAAAATAAATTTTGAATTGTGGAATAGATTTATTAAAAGCGCTTCCATAGATGATAATTTGATGTCTAAGCCACTGTCTATCAATAATTAACACCATATTTTCATAAGATGACCAAATTGAATAAATATAGCTCCAGATTAACCCAGGAACAGGCACAGGTCGGCTCAAAAGCCATGCTTTATGCAACCGGTTTGAGAGAGGAAGACATGAAAAAGCCGCAAGTCGGAATAGCGAGTACAGGCTGGGATGGCAATCCCTGCAATATGCATTTGAACGAGCTGGCCGGTGTGATTAAGAGTGCTGTATGGAGCCATGATATGGTTGGGTTTGTGTTTCACTCTATTGGTGTAAGCGACGGTATATCTATGGGTACACAGGGTATGAAATTTTCACTTCCTTCGCGTGACATCATTGCCGACTCTATTGAGATTGTAATGCAGGCTCAATGGTACGATGCAAATATTACCGTGGCGGGCTGTGATAAGAATATGCCCGGGTCTGTAATGGCAATGGCGCGGGTTAACAGGCCTTCAATTATGGTGTATGGCGGCACTATCAGCCCCGGCGAACTGAATGGCCAGAAGCTGGATATTGTATCGGCGTTTGAGTCGTACGGGAAGTATCTCTCCAGTGAAATCAGTGAAGATGAAATGAACGATGTGCTAAGACATGCGTGCCCCGGGAAAGGTGCATGCGGTGGAATGTATACGGCAAATACTATGGCATCCGCTATCGAAACGATGGGTATGAGCTTGCCCTACAGTTCATCTATTCCGGCCAATCACAAGGAAAAAATCAGGGACTGTGAGTGGGCCGGAAAGGCAATTTATACGCTGCTGGAGCGGGATATCAAACCAAGCGACATTATTACAAAGAAGTCTATTGAGAATGCAGTTGCTATAATTATCGCTCTTGGCGGCTCCACCAACGCAGTGATGCATATGTTGGCCATTGCGAAGGCGGCTGGTATCGAATTCACAATCGACGATTTTCAGGCAGTTAGTGAAAGAACTCCCTTTCTTGCCGACCTGAAACCGAGCGGTAAATATGTAATGGAAGACCTCTACAATGTGGGTGGAGTGCCTGCAGTTCAAAAACTGTTACTTGAACATGGTTACCTTCATGGCAACTGTATCACTGTGACGGGAAATACACTTGAGGAGAACATTGCTGATTTGCCCGGCCTGTTGGAAGATCAAAATATCATTCATCCGGTTTCAAATCCTGTTAAGAAGACCGGCCACCTGCAAATCATGTACGGAAACCTTTCACCAGAGGGGAGTGTAGCAAAAATAACCGGTAAAGAGGGTACAAGATTTACAGGCCCTGCCCGTGTTTTTGAATCAGAGGAAGATTGTCTTGAGGGTATCCGCGGCGGTAAGGTTAAGAAGGGTGATGTGGTTGTTATCAGATATGAAGGGCCGAAAGGTGGGCCAGGGATGCGCGAAATGCTGTCCATAACTGCGGCCATCATGGGAGCCGGGCTTGGCAATGATGTGGCTTTGATAACGGATGGACGTTTTTCGGGAGGAACCCACGGTTTTGTGATCGGGCATATCACCCCCGAGGCACAGCTTGGTGGTGCCATTGCCCTTCTGAAAGACGGCGATACCATAATTATTGATGCTGATAAGCGGATACTGAAGGTGGATCTGCCTGATATGGAGCTTGAAGAACGCCGGAATAACTGGAAAGCACCGGAACCGAAATTTACCAGTGGTGTGCTTTACAAATACGCTAAAAGTGTATCTACGGCAAGTGAGGGTTGTGTAACCGATCAATAAATAAAAAACCTTCAAAGTGATCGAAATTTGATATATAGCCATGTAATGCCCCAAGCTAAGTTATGTAAGGCTTTTCCTGAAGGGATTCATACTGGGCAGCCTTTTGATCCTGGCAATTACAACGGGCTGTCCAGCAGTTGACATGAGCTGTCCTGAAAATGGATCATGCGTTGCACAAAACAGGGCTTAGCCTGACTCATTTGTTGCAGCTAACGCTAACTTCAGTTTAAAGTCAGACATTGATAATAAAATCTTCAATTGATTCGATAAATTTCATCGGTGGCAATCCTGCAAATATTTTAAACTCCCGGCAAAGATGTGACTGATCGGCATATCCGGCTTCCAGACTGAGCTTACTGAAGTTGATGTTAGTACCAGACTGCAGATAACGGTTGATTTCGTTGAGCCGGGCGATCCGTATATATTGTTTGGGAGTAATTCCGATTTTTTCCTTAAACTCTCTCTCAAGCTGCCGACGGCTGATATAAACCTGCCCTGGAAGTTCATCAACTTTAACACTATAGCCTGCCGTACGAATCAGATCTGCTGCCCGGTTCAGATAGGTTTTTTCAGGGTGATGGTTATTTAATTGTTCTATCAGGTAGCTTTGAGTTTGTTTCAACTGCTGACTCACATCAGTCGTTTCTCTAAGGCGTTTGCAATAGTCCCGGAAATGACTGCCGAGTACCAGCTCCATATCTTCAAAACGCCTGGAAAAGACTGATGCAGGGATTCCGAACAGGTTATAGATCCCTTCCGGCTTAAATCGGATGCTAAAAGTGCGTACAAAACTGCGAAATCTCACTTCATATGGCCGTGTATACAACCCGATTATGGTATAATCAGGTGATTGGTTCCATTCGCTGCCACCTAACAAATCACAATGTATGTCAGACAGGTGAATCACAAGTTCCACATATCCATTGGGAATTACATTCTGACTTAGCAGCGGTTCATAACCTGTATTAAATTCACCAGTCCAGTAAACTTCCACGAAGGAGTCAATCGGTGGCAACGGCTGGTATTCACTAATATTTACTGACATTATAGCGGAATTTCTGCAGTTATCAGGTTCAATCAACTAAATATATACTTTAAATAAAATCAAATATTACACGTGAAATTACATGTAAAGAGTTAATTCAAGGTGGTTATTTTGAATAAATAATCAAACTAAGCATTGGAGAATTAACCCCTTATGTTTTCCACTGCAAAATTG
>PWLN01000007.1 GCA_003559375.1 Balneolaceae bacterium
CGTGCAATATTAAGCAAACATCTGGTCGAAAATCATGGATTTAACTTTGTTGCTGTGGAAGGCGACTGGTCATCTTTCTCAAGAATTAACGAATTTGTAAAACATAAAGAGGGAGGGCCTCAAACTTTGGAAGAGGCAATGAACGCTCTCGACCGCTGGCCGCTCTGGATGTGGAGGAACCAGGAATTTAAGGCACTTGTACAATGGATACACGAGTTTAATGCAGATCTGGAACCATCAGAACGCGCAGGATTGTATGGTATAGACGTTTACAATAATTTTGCTGCAATGCGTGATGTGGAAGAGTGGGTTCAGTCTATAGACAGCAGCCTGGGAAGGCGTGTTGAAAGGCTAAATTCATGCATTTCCCGCCATCCGGATCCGGGTTCATACGTGCGGATGGTTGCCCAGAGCGGACAAGACTGCTCGGAAGATTTAGCTGAAGTGCTTGAAATCGTACAGTCGCTGGCAGAACATTCTGATGCAACGCAGTGGGGATATTTCCGTGCCGAGCATGGTGCAAAAGTTGCCATTAATGCGGAATTGCATTTCAGGGGTAATCTGCAGCAACAACCTGCTTCCTGGAACTACCGGGCATCTCACTTTTATCTTACTGCGGAGAGGCTCATGGATTATTACGGAGATGGAAGCAGGGGGATTGTCTGGGCTCATAATACTCATATAGGTGATGCACGAGCAACAGATATGGCTAATTTCAATATGCACAATATCGGGCAGTTAAGCAGGGAAGCCCTGGGGCGTGATCAGGTTTTTGCTATTGGTTTCGGTACATTTACCGGGGAAGTACTGGCTGCAAGTGAATGGGAAGGGGATATGCAAACCATGAATACACCTGAAGCCCAACCCGGAACATGGGAATATATTCTGGGTGCAAATGGTGAGCCTAAAATGTACTTTAACTTCAGAGACGAAGAGCTCGCAACAATCTTACAACAGCGTATTCCACACAGGGCAATCGGTGTAACCTATAATCCGGCAAATGAACAGGGAAATTATGTACCCACAGTTTTACCCGAAAGATATGATGTATTCATTTTTATTCGTGAAACCCGTATTCTGGATGCCCTTGATCTATGATTCTTTCGGTTTAATGGATTTGGGAGTGGAACAGTTTAGCGAAAACCTGTAAGCGTGCTAACGAAAGTGATTTCCTGCCTAATCCCTTTGGAAAGAATGTTTGAACGGATTTGAGACAGTTAAACTTACCGTATCACCTATTAAAATAACCACAATATCATATTTTCAATTTATCTACAGACAAAGTAATCATGACTAACTTTCGAAGAGCACTTTTTTTGCTTGTTCTTTCCGGTTTTTTTGCTACATCTCTTAACGCTCAACTGCTCAATGTTGAGCGAATCCGTACCATTGCCGATACCACCGGATGGCACGGCGACCTTGGCTTCGACCTTACATTAAACAGATATAACGACCATGTACTCAGGCTTGGTAATCAGGCCAATACATCCTATTACTCACGCCTGCATAATTATGTTTTTCTTACGAACCTTGAGATTATCAATGTGGATGGATCTTCGCTGGTAAGCAGCGGTTATGGCCATGTAAGGGCAGTATTTCTACGTGAGAGAACATTTTCCCCTGAAGTTTTTCTTCAATATCAGTACAATAATAATCTTGGGTTGAGGGGCCGGTCACTATCAGGAGCAGGGCTTCGGTATACATTCATATCCAGAAATGGTTTAACAGGGAGAATCAGTTCAGCATTGATGTATGAATTTGAAAAATGGAGATTGTCAGGCGACCAGTCAATTGAAAGTAATTTTGTTAAAAGCACCAATAATATCTCTCTTAGGGGGAGATTATCCGATACTTCAACTCTTCTTGTAATCGGTTATTACCAGGCCAGGCCTGATCTTTTTTTTCTGCCGCGAGCCACTCTGGAAAATCAGCTGAATATAAGGATGAGCAGCTGGGCCACATTTTCTGTAAGCTTTGTGATGACACATGATGCCAAACCGGTGATTGATATTCCAAAATTAACGTATGAGTTAAAAAACGGCCTGCTGATTTCGTTTTAATTATTTTTCAATCTTACCCGAAAATTTCTTAGTTACCTATTATATCTTTTGTCTAAATAAATAAACCGGCTTTAAAACCCAATGATTTAGATTCAGTATGAGTAAACGAATATCTCTTATTGTTGTATTATTGCTTTCAGCAGCCGCATTTTTTGTTTTGAACAGCCCGATTGGGCCGCTGCCGGCACCTGTGCAATTTTTTGACCCGGTCTCAGGTTTTTGGGCTAATGCTGAAACAGGCAAAACAACCGGAACTCTAAGGCTAAACATGGATGAAATATCTGAACCGGTGGATATTTTTTTTGACAACCGTGGCGTTCCCCACATATTTGCTCAGAATGATCAGGATCTATATTTTGCCCAGGGGTACGCAACAGCCCGTGACCGCCTTTTTCAAATGGAGCTCCAAATTCGTGCTGCCGGCGGCTATCTGTCTGAATGGCTGGGCGACGATTTAATTCCTTACGACCGGCATCAGCGCAGGCTTGGGATGGTGTATGGCGCAGAGAGGGCAAAAGAAGCTATTCGTGAAAACGGTGCAATTATTGATGCGATTGAATCCTATGCGGCCGGAGTTAATGCCTACATCAGATCTTTGGATTATCAAACCTATCCACTTGAGTATAAAATTCTGGATGTTTCACCGCAGGAGTGGAAGCCGTTTCACACAGCACTGCTTCTGAAATACATGACTCAAATGCTCGCTGGTAACGCAAACGATATAGAGACTACCAATACTGCTGCACATTTGGGGATTGAGTTTGTTGACAGATACATCAGTGCCCGTAGCTCACTTATGGACCCGATAATCCCGCCGGGGACAGAATGGGATTTTACACCTGTTGAAACAGAAAAACCGGACTCGTTTTTTTTTCCTACATACACAGCTCATATTGAACCCTGGAAACCTCATCCGTACAATGGAAGCAACAACTGGGTGGTAGAAGGCTCAAAAACGGCCGGAGGTTATCCGATTTTATCTAATGATATGCATCTGAACATGGCGATGCCATCTATCTGGTATGAAGCACAATTATGGACGCCTGATCATAATGTGTATGGAGTAACACTGCAGGGCACGCCGACCGTTATAGTGGGTTTTAATGAGCATATCGCATGGGGTTCAACGAATACCGGCGCTGATGTGATGGACTGGTATGAGATCACATTTCAGGATGAGGAAAAATCTCAATATCTGTATGATGGAGAATGGCTCCCTGTAACAACAAGGATTGAAACCATTGTTTCTAAAAGTGGTACTGTATTAAATGATACCATCCGGTTTACCCATCATGGCCCGGTTTATGAAAGTGTGAGGGAAACACCGCTTAGTGAAACCCATCAGAAAAATCTTGCCCTGCGATGGGCTGCACATGATCCGTCAAATGAACTTTTAACCTTTTATCAATTAAACCGGGCAAAAAATGTTGACGATTTCAGGGAAGCTTTCAGGACTTATCAGGCTCCTGCCCAAAATATGAATTATGCCGATATTGACGGGAATATTGCCATGCAAACAGGCGGCAGGTTTCCGGTGAAATGGGATTATCAGGGCAGAACAGTTGGCGACGGCTCTGATTCCCGCTACAGCTGGAATGAATTTGTACCGTTTGAGCAGAATCCTTTTAGCATAAATCCATTGCGAGGGTTTTTAAGTGCTGCCAACCAATATCCAGCTGACGAAGATTATCCCTACTACCTGGGTGATAACTTCGCACCTTATGAAAGGGGGCGGCGAGTGAATGACCTGCTTCGCGAGATGGAAGGAATAACGGCTGAAGATTTTAAAACGATGCTCATGGATAATTTCAGCTATCATGCCTATAAACTGCTTCCTGTTCTGCTCGAAAGCATTGTACCGGAACGATCCAAACTTGATTCAAAAGAACGGGATTTATTGAATGAGCTTTCTGAATGGAATTATCATAATGAAGGCGATCAAATTGCACCGTCACTTTTCCGGATCTGGTGGGTGAATTTGTACAACGAAATTTGGGATGATAAATATGCTCTGGAAATTCCCATGAGATGGCCATCGCGAGATAATACTCTCGACCTGATTTTAAATGATCCCGATTCCGGAATTTTCAATAATACTCAGACCCAGGTACGAGAAACACTGGATGATCTCATATTTATATCATACAGAAAGGCCATCGAAGAGCTTACAGAGCGCTTTGGTGAATCAACACAGAACTGGTTGTGGGGAACCGTTAACCGTACAAACCTCAATCATCTGGGGCAAATACCGGGGCTGGGAGTTATGGATGTATTTACAGGTGGCGGGGCTGAATCCATAAATGCGATATTTGGCAGCCACGGGCCATCCTGGCGGATGGTCGTGGAACTCGATCCGGATGGAGTACGCGGATATGGCGTATATCCCGGCGGCCAGAGCGGCAATCCCGGCTCCAAAACCTATGATGAATTCGTGGAAACCTGGAGAACAGGTGAACTGTACGAGTTGCTCTTTTTACGTGACAAACCGGTTGCATCAGACGATTTTCCACTAATTATCCAGCTCAGGCCGCAAACCGGTTCTTAATATCGCCTCGCAGGCACGTAAAAGCCCGGATTTTGGAGCAATTCGCAGACTCCTATTTAACCCAAAAACCACCCCGTCGGGGTGATAGATATTGTAGCCCCGGGTGAATGCCGATAATCGCACAGCGATTCATCGCATGGAACCCGGGGATAAAATCAATCACCTCAGCCACCCCCGAGCGACGGTTGTCTGGAGGGGCGAAACCAAACCGAGGGGGCATCCCAAAATGTTGAGCGAGGGCAATTGTTGAGAGATTCTGCACGAAGAACATACAGTCACACAATTCAATATTTCCACTCCCGAGTCCCCGCTCGAACGCTGTCAGGTTTTCGCTACACAGTTACACGATTCAACGATTATAAAAACCACCAATCAGAGATCCCTTGGAATAAATATTCCATGAAAGTCCCCATGAACAGGATCTCCGAGAAATACGATATCGATCAGTTCGCGTTTTGCAACATCCACAATTGAAATACCCGGCCTTTCGCCTACAATATCATGCGGAATGGTTGGTGCCGGATTTGGTCCGCGAAGTGTGATAAATGCCCGGCTGTTATCATCCGACATGGTTATCAGATCCGGTGTACGGCCTACAAAATCCATGATTTCATATTGATGATCGGTATTACGGATTGTGGCAAGCGGATGTATAGTGACGTTATCACTCACACGATGAATAACCCATAATTCATTTCTCTTCGTATCAACCCATACTCCGTGTGCGTCATGGCCGGATTGAGATAAATTATGAGTAGCCACAAGATCCGGCCCTTCGTAGGTGAACTCAAATACATACAGCCATGAGGAGTGCATTCCACCCGCTGTTACATATATTTCATTTTCAACAGGCGATTCGGCGAAACCACAACCGTGTTCGGCAATATCATTTCTGCCCCAGGCTTTACTCACCCGCCATTCATTCAGGTCAACAACCGCCATTCCACCGTGAAAGAGTGTAACCATCATATAATGGCCATCCGGAGTAAAACCTGCACAAACCGGCCTTCTGCTTGGGAATTGTTCATCATCAGCCAGCATCGGGTCAGTTTTCAGGTCGAGAAAGCGTGTCAGTTCCCATGCATGGCCGTCGGGCCCTTCAGTTCGAATAATTTCAGAAATGGTTTCTCCTTTATCAGGATTGCCATCTCCGTCAACCGCCTGTGGGCCGATGTTTGAAACATAGATGTGGTCAGGCCTGTTTGGAACCGGCTGTGCTGCATGAGGGAGCTTGCCAACACCATCCACAACGGCAACAACTGAGTTGGTGCGAGTGTCCAGAACCGTTACGTTACCGGAAACCGAATTGGCGCTGTAAACATATGGGTCATCGTTTACACCCCAAAGCATATGAGGGCGTGAAGCAGCCCCAAGAGTAATTCCATCAATGATTTCCAGCACCTGGCCATTTGGATCGAGAATATACAGGTCGTCGGCATTCTGATCTGCAGCCCAGACAACATAATTATGAGTTTCTTCTTTATTGCAGGATGTTAGCAATACTACAAGAGAAACTGCGATTACAATGAGGATAACCAAATTTTTTTGTACTACGCTAACGGAGCTGTTTAGAGGTATCAGCATATTTATCGGTTTTAATTAAGGACAGGGTACTCTGATATTGAAATTTGTGCATTTTGAATGGTTATTGCAATAATGAATTTCAGTTATCTTAACCGGTAAAATTCAGATTAAAAATACCTTACGGAGGCAGTACTGGTGCTGCCCAGGTCGGAGCTCCGTTCTCCCATTTCGAGTGGGTAAGACGTACGGAATAGCCATCACTAAGCCGGTATGCATATAGGTCACCGTAGATTTGGGCATTAAATAGCACGGATTGAACGAGAGGTTCTTCATCATGTATGCCATTTTTGCCCGAGGTGTAGATCAGCCACTTGCCATCCGGAGAAAATTGGACATGTGCATCATGTGCATGATTATCAGTAATCTGCCTTAGGTTACCTGCTTGTCCTGCAGAATCAATGTCCATCAGATAAAGGTTCATCGTATTAACTGCGTCAGTTCCCGGATTATGGCTGTCTCGGTCTGATGAAAAAGCAAGCTGATTGCCATTTGGAGAAATTGCGGGAAAAACATCACGCGATTCCGATAGTGTGAGATTAACCGGGTCTCCGCCTGTTTCATTTATCAAAAAGATATCGTGATTGCCATTACGGTCGCTGCGATAAACAAGGCGGCCATTACGAGAATATTCGGCGAAACCATCGTTGTATGGTGATTCGATCAGCCGTTTCAGGCCTTTTCCATCGGAACCTACAATCCAGATATCTGCGGTAGTACCGGGGCCGCCAAGAAATGGAGAGACGGTGAACAATACAGACTTGCCATCAGGCGACCAGCGGAGATTGAGGATCTGGTAATCCGGTGGGAAATCATGATATTCAGAAATGTCAATCATGCTGGAACTCTTTTGGTTACCCAGATTTACAAGCCTCAACTTCAATGGAGATTCTCTCGTCCTCGTAACAAGCTCATTCCGGGTTGGATGAGGTGGAGCTGCAAACATTTTGCGAACCCCATATAACTCAAGATCCCTGTCAGGTAATGACGCATGATGAGGTGCTCCGTCAATGAATAGCGGTCCGGCAAAATCTGACTGAAGGATTTCAAGCCTTGGGCCACCGTGACAAATCATGGCGTCATTATTCAAACCAGGCGTGAATGCGGGGGAGATACAGTCTATAGACGGATCACTTATCTTTTTCAATTTTCCGTTAACAGGATTCAAAGCCATTACACTGAAATCACGGTCAAAAAGCGGCCCTTCCCATGTAGTAAAAGCAATTTGTCTATCAGACATCGCTACAGGGGAGAGTGCCGGATATTCATATGGAATAGTGAGGTTAACAGGCTCATAAGTTTCTGAACTAACAGCTGCAAGTGTGAAAGCACTGTGTTCAGGACCGTCAGGATTCTCGGTTTCTTTGTAAAAAAATATTGTTTTACCATCAGTTGACCATGACGGCGAACCCAGCCAAAACGGTGATTCTGCAATCAATACGGCCTCACCGCCATTTGCGGGCATTCGATAGATGTCACCTGAGCGTCGCTGCATAAACAAAAGTCGGCGCGGAGGCAGTCGTCTGTCGCTTGAAAAAGTTATCCATTTACCATCTGGTGAAAATGACGGGCGAAAATCACCGCCAGGGTGGTCAGTGAGATTTTCTGCATCAGAGATATCCAGTGTTTTGTGAGGCCGAAAAGGCAGGCGATAAATATCTGAGTTACCGCCGATAGTACTGACGAATACCAGCCAGCGTCCATCCGGTGAGATTGCAGCCTGATCATCCATGGCGTCGCTTTTTATGAGAAGGCCCGGTTCACTACGTTTTTTTAAATCCAGTACATAAACAGAGGCATTGCCATTTCGCTCTGAGGTGAAAACCACCCATCGGCCATCAGGTGAAAAAGAGGCATCATAGTCCAGTGACGGATGATTGGTTAACTTAACAGCCTTGGCTCCCGGTTCAGGATGGTAGTAGAGATTCCATCCGGCCGGCCGAAAGCTGCTATAAACTACCCGGTCAGGCAGTTTGTTTGTATTGTGGCGTATATCACAGCTCAATGAACTATCCACTACGGGATCAGAATAAACTGTTTCTATGTGTTCATTAAGTAAGGTGAATGAAATTGAGCCATTCTTTTTATCATCAAACAATTGAATAAATGAACAGGCAATAAGTATCAGAGCTCCAGAAAAATGTTGGGTTAGAGTGATATATATCAATGCTATATTCATATAAATGCAACCGGTGTAATTTTTATTGGAATAATGAAATTCATCAATCCGACAATTGAGAGTCCCTGCACAATCATGCACAGGGACTATTTTCAGAGTTTTTTTAAAAAGTGTGAGATTGTTATATGCATTGAGGAGCTGAAATCGATTGTTTACCCTGTCCCGGGGTGGTAAGCGGCCGAATAGCGAATGGCCAGGGTTCTTCAGGCGGATAGTTAAACTCTGCAAACCCGGCATCAACGGCTGATTTGATTCGGTCAACAGTAGTAAGAGGCTGCTGACAGCCGCTATCCTCAAAATCAACTGCATAAACCATTGGAACATGGCCGCAAGGGTGAGCTGAAACTTCTACCCATCGCCATGCAATACGATCGTTCAATGTACCGAGATCAGGAATTACACACTGTTCTGCTCCGAAAGGTGGGGCAGGCATCCAGCCTGGAAAGAGGATGGGTACTGTAATAGCGACAGCCCTGAAACTGTTTTTTTGTCTTGAGCGAAAATCGATTACATGATCTCTTCCACCGATGCTAATGAAACCGGGCACATCGATTGGGGGTGAAAGCGGGTCATTCTCGAATACCGGAGCAATCTGGTAAATATGGATTGCTTTTTCATTTGATACTCCTAATCCCGGTGGCCTTGGTTTAACCAGCTCCCATTGATCGTTTCCTTCCCATAAGCGCTCAAATAGTGCCCCAGGATTCATCGGGGGAGTTGCAGTTGCTTCGTTAGATATGTTTGCACTTATCAGTTCTTCTGACGGATCAGATGAAAGAAACTGGTCACAGCTGACTAATATCAAGACCAGTGTGATGAGAATTGTGGTGATTGATTTCACAATGATACCTCCATTTTGGTTGATTAAAGATGACGGTTTGAGCTTTAAAAGATGTATCAGTACGAATTGAAAATCGATCTGCTGAATAGAAACAGCAGGGCCTGATACTTACGGAGGTCAAGATAATTTTCCGGAATCAGTTCAGAATCAGTTTGCAATCATTTGTGAAGATGATAAGTCAGAAGAGTGTCATTTAATTTATATGGATCCTATCAAGTTCAATATATACAATATTTTAAATCAAATTCTAAAAAATTTGAAAAGATGGGTATGGAAGTTGTTGTGCTAAAGAATATCACGTATTTCATCAAAGGTTACGCGAAGTTGAATGAGCAACTCCTGAAATTCTGGCTTGTCAAGTAATGGTTCAACAACAGGTTTTTGATCAAGCCAGTAGATACTCATTTCGGGTGGATCTTCTATCCACATCATCCCGGAACGCCAGTTCTCGTCCAATACTGAAAAAGCAGAATCAATGTTGCCCCGGATAAGATGAATATAGAATTTACCAAGGGGTGGTACAGAGAAGCCGGAACTTTCCCACTCAGCCAGCATCTCTTCAGGCTGCTTCAGGAGTTCAGAAACAAGGTGGTGCTGCCCAAGCTGCTGCGCGACAAATGCAAACAATACCCCTGTTGCACCGAACTGTGATGCTTCTGTGCTATTAAGATAGTCCTCTGCAATATCAAACTGGCCGATTTGAGCATAATAGGATGCCAATATGATCTGAACCGTTGGCGTATTTGATGCAATTGATTCAAGATTCCTCATTCGTTCTTCAGCCAGTTCATTCTCTCCGCGGATCAGGTGAATATATGAAAGAAGCAAGTTCACAGAAGGGTGGTCGGGAACTAATCTGACTACTCTTTCAAATAAAGTTTGTGCTCCATCCAGATCACCGAGGTTAAACAGATAGTAGCCCAAATTATACAGCCGTTCTGCTGATAATGGATCGCTTGAAACTGCAAGCCGCTCCCAATGAATTGCCCTTGCAAAATTTCCGTTCAATACAGAAAGCCTTGCCAGGCCCGTCATGGCATCTGTTTGATTTGGATCGAGTTCAAGGGCGCGCCTGAATTCATTTTCCGAACGGTAATGCTCCCAGGCAAACAGATATGCAAATCCGAGTTCTGCTGCCGCTTCTGCCAGCCCCGGATCCAGTTCCACGGCTTTACCGGCATATAACAGCATGGAATCCCTTCGGGCCGTAACGGGTAATAGTACATTGCGTCTGTAAATTTCACTTATCCCAGCATAAGCACGTGCAAAATTCGGGTCTGCCTCCAATGCCTGACGGAAAAATTGTTTTGCCAGATAATATTTACCTTTATCAGCCTCACCAGGCCTGTTCAAATATTCCCTTCCTCTCAAAAGATAGTCGTAAGCAGTAAGGTTTTCGGTGCCGCCATATGCAATCCGTTCAAGGTCGTCAGGTAATAATCTGTGTTCAAGAGCTTCTGCGATTTGGTGTGCAATATCACTTTTCAGATTAAAGATTTCCGTAAGTTCCCTGTCAAAGGTTTCGGCCCAGAGATGATTATCATTTGCCACCTCAATGAGCTGAGCCGTAACCCGTACATGATTCAGGTCGCGTCGAACACTTCCCTCCAAAACATAAGCAACGTTGAGCTCCCTAGCGATATCGGATAGCGATAAATCACTCTCTTTGTACCGCATGACAGATGTTCTGGAGATCACCCTCATACGATCGAGTTTTGTGAGGCTGGTAAGGAGATCCTCAGTAATTCCATCAGCAAAATATTCCTGATCCGGATCTGCACTCATGTTTACAAATGGCAAAACGGCTATTCCATAAGGTTCAGGCCGCATATCTCCAATGCTCTCAGGCGGACTTGCATTGTTATTTAAATAATATAGCAGGCCAGTGATGAAAATAATAACGAAGCCGGCCAGAAGAAAGGCTTGATAACGACCGGCATACCGGGACCGGTTATTTTGCAAATGAACATCATTAATTTCACCTGAAAGATAGTTTTGATCAGCAGGTTTTCTGTCAAAGTCAGTAGGGTTTGCTGCATTATCAGCAATTAAACTTAAAGATGGGCTAATAGATTTATCCTCGCGGATTTTTCGAATCAGTTCTTTTGTCTCATCGAGAGGCTCAACATCCAGTTCGTGTAAAATGAGTTCTTTGTAGCGGTCATATTGTTGAATGGCTTCAGACCGCCGGCCCATTTGTGCAAGAAGCTTGATCAGCAAATGCTGAGCTTCATCCTCGAGAGGATCAATACTGACCCATCGCTGTACGATTGAATAGGCACCATTCTCATCATTCTGGTCCAGTTTAACCTGTATTAATTTCCGGCACACATCACGAAAGTGGCGTTCAAATTCAAACCGTGTACGATCTGCCCAGGATTCAAACTCATTTGATATTCCCAAATGTAATCCTTTCAGAAAGGTTCCTTTATACAAGTGATAAGCCTGTTCAAAATTTCCGGCCTTTAACTCATGCAAAAAATGATGAGCATCCACAGTAACCCGATCCGTTATAGCTACTTTATCGCCATGCGACCGGAAAATTTCAGAATCAAATTGACGTCTTAGTTCATACAGAGTCTGGTTAAGGGAATGCCGGGCGCGGCCTGAAGACCGGTCCGGCCAAAGAATTGACATGAGCTCGTCCCGGCTTGCCGAACGGTTTAGAGCCAGATAGGTAAAAAGTGCGCAGCGTACCGGTTTTGAGACGAGGTCATAGGTTTCCTGATCGATGTTTTCGATACGGAAAATGCCAAATGTATATAAAGTGAATTGTGCCATTCAAAGACGTCTATACCCGCTTGAGTATTCCATCACAAACTGATGTTGTATCGATTTCGAGTCATTGTTTAACCCGGATTAAATTTTTGGATTTTGAAACTGGATTCTTTTGAAGAACTGACAAATTAGCAATGCAACAATCGTAAACTTCATTTTTACGTTCACCCTGATCGACCTCAAGTTCACAGGTAAAAAGATCTGTGATTTGTTGCCACCGCTTTTCAGTCATAAGTGCTGACTTTGTAAGTGGTATTCAGTTTGCTGATTGGTATTTGTTAAAAAAACAGATTTTTTGTCAGACTTTCATCTTTTTTCTGGCTTAGCAGAGTAGAGCCGGATGTTAATTCATCCGGTTTAAGAATAATGCAGTGAATACTCCGATACTTCCCGGAGATCCGTAAGTTCTCAATAAAAAATCACTGAAAAATTTGGAATCACTAATAATAGCACGCTCGATCTTACGGTGAATACCGATTTTTGCACAGGTTGAAGCAGATGCCCAGCAGGTGAACCTGAACCTGTTTTTCTATACAACAGAATAGATTTTGACAATCGGGCGCAGAACTTCGAGGCGCATATCGCCCGCTTCAAGACCGAACTTACATTTAACACCCGGCTAACCCATCTCATCATTTATACAATACAACAGCGCCGGAGAAATTGGAGTGCTGAACTCCCGATTCCGGTACAACCCCTGAGACGATAACAACTTCTGCATCATCTTCAACGAATCAGTAAACACAGGCCGCGACCGGATCACACCCGCACTTCCGCGCTCCGATCAGCGCTCCGTACTGCTGAAGTTTGACTATACGTTTTGAGATGAAGTTACTTTGAAAACATTTCATTATAAACTCCCAAAAATTCTCTGGCAGATTTCTTATTCATCGCAAAAAATGGGTTAAATCTATTTACCAATGATAGAATTTCTGGTTTTTTTCGGCCTTTAGAAGTGTGGGCAAAGCATTACGGAATATTCAAACCTGAAAATTCAGAATATTCCCCTCAGAGCAATAACCATATTTGAAGAACCAACCGGTGCTCTTTTTGGTGTTTGTACTTACCTGTAAGCTATTGCTTACAAAATGAACTTTGATGCTTGGTACACGCAATGGAGTGACATGTTTATCCATGCTCCGAAAAAACACGTTTAACATAAAAAAAAAGTAAGGAGGTTACTATGTTATCTTTAAAATATTATTTACCGTGTATTTTCATAATTCTGTTATACACGTCAATATCCTGTACCAACGAATCGGCAGAGACAGATTCCGCTGCCATGGAACTAACAGTGGAAACAACTCATGCGGATGATGACCTGATTGCATTGGCAGAGAGTGCAGCACCCATTGAGATATCCGGCAATGCCACCATTATTGATATGGAAGGCAATGTGCTTAGGGAGGGTACTAACCGATGGACTTGTCTCGCAATTCCTGGTGAGCCAATGTGCCTTGATGAACCCTGGATGAGCTGGGCAGAAAGCTACATGAATCAGGATGAAAATGTACAGGTTGACAGAATTGGGATTTCATATATGCTGCGTGGTGACCAGGGTACGAGCAACATCCGACCATATGTGGAAGAGCCAACCCCCGATAATGACTGGGTGATTACAGGACCGCACCTGATGCTTATCGCCCCTGATCCGTCTCTGTTTGAAGGACTTCCCACAGATCCAATGGCTGGAGGCCCCTACATCATGTGGCCCGACACTCCATTTGAACATGTCATGGTTCCCATATATCCGGAGTCTGTTGTAATGCCATACAGGGAGGATTAGAACTTATTTAAAGATTTATGCAGCCAGGATATTCTTATTGAGGTCAATGATCCGGTTTTGATAACCAGCCTCGGACTGTCCTGCCGGTTCGCCCGGTTAACGGATGATCGCGTTCGTGAAACGAACAGTGACAATGTTCATCAGGTGTTTCTCAATGCCTGCTACGGAGAAATAATTTGGCCAGTGATCCGGAAGTATCTGTGGTGAGATAACAATCATAAAAATCAATATACCGGAGATCAGATTGTAAAATTATAAACTATGATACATTTATCTCATACAGTTACGTATGTTATCTTAATATTTCTCTCAATTTTAGCTTCCAATGCAGATGAGAATGCTCATCCTGAAGACGGCACCTTCAATACCGCCCTCGATGAAGTTGGCAACACACTTGGTGGTCTGCGTCTGCCGCACCTGGAGCAGGTCATCGATGGAACTGTAGCGGGGGCTCCGCTCGGCAGGTATACCGGTAAGCACCCCGACGCCGGTCCCGATGATTTTTTCTGGCTTGGTGGATATTTCAAGCCGTTCACCGATGAAGAACTTACAGAACTTGGCTATGCCGGTTCCACACCGAACGTCAATACTTCTGAGCACGATAATAATTCGCAAAACCCTGTGCCACTGGGACGATTAGTTCCGGTCGGAGATGGTGTGGAACTGTACTACGAAAAATCTGGCAAAGGAGAACCACTTGTGCTTCTTCATTTTTTCAGCGGCTCTACGATTATCTGGGAACCTTTTCTGGATGAACTAACCAGGCATTTCAAAGTTATAAATATCGATATGCGCGGACATGGCCGCTCGGGCATTCTCACCGGCGACTTCCTTCATCGGGAATCCGCACGGGATGTAATCACCCTGCTTGACAGCATCGGCATCGATCACTTCAGGGCGGCGGGTATGAGCAGTGGCGCCATGACACTGCTTCACATTGCAAAGGAATGGCCAGAGCGGATCGACGCGATGGTGCTTGTTGGCGGGACACACCGATACACGGAAGAGTCACGACAGATTCACAATGCACCCGACTGTGCGGACTTATCTGACACAGCAATGGAAACATGGCGAAGCCGGCACATTCACGGAGAAAACCAGATCTATGCATTGCTCAATGCATGGTGCGGTTTTAGTGAAGTGATGGGTGAAGACATGAATCTCAGCTCCGATTCTCTCGCAAACATTCAGGCACGGACGTTAATTATCCACGGAGACAGTGACTCATATTTTCCGGTGGAAATTCCTGTGGAAATGTATAAGGGCATCCCGAATGCAGCTCTATGGGTTGTACCAAATGGCAGCCACCTGCCCGTTTTCGATCCTGGCGTCCGGACTGAGTTTCTGCAACAGACTTTAGAGTTCTTTTTGGCCGGTGATTAATTAGACAGCAAAAAGCTCAGTTTATAACATTTATCAATTGGGGTTGAAAATTAATTTAGAAACAATATCTCAGAATTGGAATATCATAGAGATGAAGTGGGGAGTAAGCAGAGGGAGAGTAGGGGTGCCGGACGTCGCAGATAAATCCTGACATGTCGCAATCTTCATACATCACATTTTGATAAAGAATGCACTTGTCATCTTGAATCTATTATTTTGCCAAAATATAGCTTATTCTACATATTTTTAATTTAATAGTACGTGGCAACACCATAGAAGTGGTGACAATGCACAAAACCACTCTCACAATAAAGTTTAAACTTGGTTTTATATACTTCTTGGTGTAGTTGAGTGTTCGCTGCGCTCACTCTGCCCCAGGCTGTGTGATTGCGCCCTTTAAGGGCTGGATAAGACAAAGATAAATCAGTCATTCAGTTCTTGGGTATATCTGTCTGTCGAAAATTAAAAGATATGCCTTTACATATACCGTTTACTGAAAAATTCGGTAGTAAAATTCGGTAGTAAAACTTTTACGATATATTCACAGGATAATTACCTTGAATCATTGTGTTGTCTCTGATACGTGTTAATCCGGAAAGTGTCACTCAGCCAAATTTTCTTGTGCATAATGGATATGGCATTGTTGGCATTCCTGTAATTATAAATATTCTGTCTTACCGGCGGCCTGCGATCCAAAAACGCCTGGCATTATCGGCTGAGTTTTGAAAAAAAACTTTGGGTAATGACAAAGCAAAAAAAGAAAACCACGGGACGCAGAATTACCACAACTGCAAGTGTTGTATTTATCGTGGTACTGCTATTTGGAGGCTTTGTATACTACAACACCACCTCCAATGCAATGCAGATCGACAATCGCAACCTGCGTGAACTGTCGAGAATTGGCCAGGGGATTGAAGGCCGCGTAAACAACTTGCAAAGTATTCTGGAAAACCTGGCGAAAGAGAGACCTCTTCCAGACCGAGACAAATTAAGTTCTCTTAAAAGTTTAAATAATTCTGAAGAATCCCCTGAACACACCCAAAAAATAGTTTCTTTGGAAAAAGCCTTAAAAAGAGTTGATTTAATTCCAAATTTTGATGTTAAAATTGATCAGCAAAAGAGCAAAGATAGTACGGTAGGCCAAACAACATTCAGCATTAATCTCGCTTATGACACAATTGATCTTAAGTATGTGGCTGCCAGCGATACGATCATAGAAGCCAGGTACGCATTTAATGCACTTCGTCCTCTGTTGGCTTCAGACTATATGGAAACGATTTTTATTGCCGACAAAAACGGGACAGTATTTATGTGGGAAACAGGCCGGGCAGGCGTACGCATCCAAGAACTGGCCGCACTTGATACACTTCAATTTAACTATGCTAATGGGGCAGGAGGTGTGGGTGTCAGTGATATCGTCAACATCTCCATTACAGGGCAGGAATACCGATTTTACCTTGTACCGCTCCGCATTAATTTAAAAACACATGAGCACCGCAGCGACACCACGGATGCTGAAAATAATTCATATACACAATGGATACTCGGCGGAATGCTGCCTGTTCCGGAATATCAGCAGCAAAGTTTATCAATCGATCCTACGGTTGCACTCTGGCTTGGTTTTCTTGTTATAGCCGGTTTCCTGATTGTACCATTTGTGCGTGTGTTCACGATGGGGCCGAAAGAAAGGCTTAGCTCAATGTATCTGCTCACCCTGATTGTTACACTCATTTTCGGTGCAGGTTTTGCCGGATTTTACCTTGCTGATTTGGCCCATTATCATCGTCTTGACAGTGAGATCAGGTTTCAGCTTGCGGCTACCGCCGACAGAATTGTTTCGAATATTGACAGCGAAATTGGTATAGCCATTCAAGAGCTGGAAAGGCATAATAAAGCATTAAATGACTCAATAAATAAAACGTGTACCGGGTTTTATAACCTTGATAAGCGGGAGATTGATGCGTTTCTCATGAGAGAAAATATTTATTACGAGCTTCCAGATACCATAAATACGATTGATTTCTACCCCTATTATCATATGGTATTTTGGGCCGATACCACAGGAATGCAAATTGCCAAATGGACACCCCGGGAACAGAATACACCGCGGATTAATGTTAGTAACAGGGCGTATTTTAAGGCTATAAATGATAATCGCGGTTGGGAACAATCCTTATCTGAGAATATAAGCAGTTCCACATATTACATCGATTCCATTCGTTCTTTTACTACCGGCGAAAACCTTGCTGTAATCTCAATTCCATGGGAATGTAAAATGAACGATGAGAGCAAAAGGATTGGAATTGCAGCCATTACCACTGAACTCGCATCACTTACACAACCGGTGCTGCCTGCCGGTGTGAACCTGGCTATTATTGATGAGAGCGCACGAACACTCTTTCACACCCGCCCCGAGCGGATACTGGATGAGAATTTTGCGGAAGAAACCAACAATTCAAAGTTATTGCACTCGTTTCTTGCTGCACGCGCATTCGAGAATAACCTGGTACTCAAATACGGAGAGCGCCGGAAGATGGTGGTTTTAAGGCCTCTGGCCGAACGTCCGCTTTTCCTCATCGTTTTTAAAGATAAAGCCCTGATCGATACGGTTCGGTTTGAAGCGTGGTTCGAAGGAGGAGTGTTATTCGGTATTTGGGTAATCTTGTTCATATTGCTTCTTTTTCTGATCAACCTTATTTCTTCTTCACGACTGGCCTGGTTATGGCCCGACCTTGAGCAGCCCGGGAAGTATGCAGCGATGGTATCCATTGCACTGCCTTTCATCTTTCTGTTTATATACCATTCAATGCAGCATGGCCACCAGCATTTACACCCCGCAACCCTGCTTGCCCCGGTAAAATTTCTTGGCCTTGCACTTGTCATACTCTCATGGGGTAGGCGTCCAAATCCGCGGAGCATAGAAAGCAAGTTGGGATGGCTGGTTTTTTTTATTGCAATCTTTAGTCTCATTGTGTTTTCATTCATAGTTGATTCAATTCCCTGGCCCGAAATAATTGTATCAGCTCTGTCACTTGTTACACTTTTAGTGTGGCTGAGGGCGACGCACATAAGAAACTTTTTGAACAAATGGGCCGAGGATTTTTCACCCCGGTGGGCCTATACAACAGCTATGGTTACCGGACTTCTTCTGATGGGACTTTTGCCGGGTTATCTCACATATATGTTTACTTACCACGAACACAGCAAAAACCTGATAAAATACCATCAACTGGAATTAGAGAAGTCTTTGACTGAACGCCGGCACAGAATTGATCAGATCATGGAAAAGACCTGGGAGATTAATAACTGGTGGGAATTTGATGTTCACTTAAAAGAACTTGACGTTCATAAATATGACAAGGCATACGACAGTTTGATATTTGGCACAACCCTGACAATAAAAGAGTTTAAGGAAACGAGTGAGCACGATCACCATGAAGACCTGCACGAAACCCATACTAATCATGTTCACGAAAAACACCTGCACGACATCATGCATGGCATGCTTGGCAATCATATACCGTTTCTGACCGAAGCCTCTGTAAAGATGCGTCAGTTATCTTCAGGCAAGGCTGAACGACAATGGATCGATTCCCATGATCATGATCAGATTCAGCTGCAAAGAGTAAACGAAGACCCTATTACATCCAGATTTCCTTCAACAGCCAGCTTATTAACTCCCGGCCATGCAATTCTGGCTATGATTGTTTTAGCTTTGCTGATGTTGATTGTGTATTTCGTGAGCAAGTGGGTTTTCTTTATCAATCTGGAACATTCTGATCCGCTAACACTTAAGAATGTGCTGCCGAAACCGGGAAAACCCTGGAAACCGATGATTCTTACCGGTACCTCATCAATCTCCAGGCAGCCGATTATGGTGCTGAAACAGAAGGGAGAACTGCACTATATCAATATGATTTCTCAAGAGATAGAATTTGAACCTGATACTCTTCCGGAAGATGCACAAGTAATTTTCATCGATCATGCCGACTACCGTATTGAAGAGCCTCACCGGAATAAAAGCCTGCTTGAATTCCTGGAAAAAAGGGTTTTTTCCAGAGATGCTTTACCGATCATCATGTTCACCGGCCGGGATTTGGGTGAAACAATCCGGATAACAAAATTTGGCGATAATCAGGCGAACGAGATCAAACGGCGCTGGAACCGTGTGCTCGGTCAGTTTACAAAATTAATCCTTTCAGATAATGTGCATTCAGGTTCTTATAAGATATCAATGAAGCTTCGGTTGATTCTTAAAATAAGCCATGAACTCAACGATTTGGCCGGAATCATTGCCACTGATTCTGCTGAAGTTTCGCACGATTCAGGCACCTTCCGTGAACAGAAAGAGGCTGCACACAAAGCACCCGTGAAAATGGACTGGCTGAAACAGGAACTGTCGGAACTGGACCGCTTGCTAAACCCTAAAATGTATCGCAGTTCAGAGAAGCCACCTGATTACCCGAAAGAGGAGCTCGATGAAAAGATTACTGCCATTGAAAAACTACTAGGCAGCATTATCGAAAATTCAGGAATTCAGGACGGCAATGATAGTAACCATCACCATAAACAATTTGCCGGTCATTTAAAAAAACTTGCATCTGATGCAAACTGCTGCAAGGAAAAGATCAGTGTAACTGCCGATCTGTCTGCAGGCAAAACCAGGTTTATTAAAGAAGCACAGAGCTCAGGTACTACAGTTAACCTGCGCCTGTGGCTAACGGTGAAACGGCTCTTTCGGCCGGTACTCATGTGGATCATTCCTACTGAAGGTTTTAAAGCAGAACGAATGATATTTCGTGAGAAGAAAAATACCAGGGAAGTATTCCGGACCATTTTACGTGAGTGCGGCAGGCATGAACACCTGTATGACTTTGGAATGCAGATCATGACACGGCCCGACTGGCCTGAACTCAAGGAGGCCGAATTGGTTGACCTGATCAAGGAGAGCGCCGATACATATTATGCGGCACGATGGGCGATTCTCACTCAGCCTGAACGGCTTGTGGCTGCTCAGCTTGCAAAAGGAGCCGTTGTAAACCCGAATTCGCAGCAAGCAGTATCACGCCTATATGCACGCGGATATATAGTACGAATGCCCGAATTGAAACTGGAAAACGATAGTTTTGCACGCTATATCAGAGAGACGGTTTCACCTGAACTACTTTTCGAGTGGGAACGGGAAGATATACCAAGCACGTGGGGGCTGATCCGCTTGCCGCTTCTTATTGCCCTGGGCCTGGCGGCAATTTTTCTCTTTTGGTCCAACCAGGATCTGCTCAGCAATACCGTCGCATTCCTGGGTACGATCGGGGTAGGGCTTGGAGCCATTCTTAATATGCTTTCAAAACTGAATCGCGGTGCCGGAGCCTTAAAAAGTAACGAATGAACGGGTTGCGGGGTTAAGGTTGCAGGTTCCAGGTTAAAGGTTGTACATCGTTATATATGGAGTGTGGGTTGTGGGTTGGGGAGTGCGGAATGGGGGATGCGGGATTGAGATGGCGCAAGCGTCGCGTTTATCCCTACGGGGCTTGTGCCGGATCAAAGAGTAAACCCTGCAGCAATAACCCCATCACCATGAGTTGAGTTTTCATGGAAGCACTGTCCATCCGGCGGGATACCACTGCCAGGCTGAGCTGCGCTTCAGGGCATATCCGAGTCCGGGAAAGGGGAAGTGGTAGCCAAGAATCAGCATGCCATCAGTGGCGGCCATATCTAACAGACGCTTCCTCGTATTGCTTGCTGTTTCCGGTTCGAGGTCAAATGCAAAAAGCCAGTCCGGGTTCTCAAAATCGATGTGAATGTTTGTTATCGAATCACCAACAATGAGCAGCTCCTGATCTCCTGCTTCCAGAACGATGGAAATATGGCCCTTTGTGTGGCCGGGGGAAGCAATGCTTCGAATTCCGCTCACTATTTCATCTCCGGCGCTGATCGTACGAAAACGGCCGTCCATTGTTTCCATGACAGATTGGATGCCCGGGAGAAAAGGGCCCATCCAGTCAGGGAGTTGCATGCTTACATTATTATCAGTCCAAAAGTCAAGCTCCACATCGGAGATTACGATTTCAGCATTTGGGAAAATGGCATCCTGTGTTTCGTGGTGTACCAGTCCGCCAAGGTGATCGGGATGGGCATGAGTCAGGATCACCACATTGATGCTGTTCGGAGAAATGCCAGCCGTTTGCATGGCCATGCCAAGGCGTCCGATATTTGAACCTTCCTGGTCAGAAAAACCTGATCCGGTATCCACAAGTACCCGGTGGTTTTCAGTTTTAATCAAAACAGGGCTTGACTGCATTGGTACTTCATCGAATGGAATCATGCGTGATCGGAAGAATTCTTCCCGTTTTTCCTGGTCTGCACTAAATGCAAAGATCTCGGATGGGAGACGAAAAGATCCATCACTAAACACGGTAATTTCTGCTTCATTAAGAGTAAAACGGTAGAATCCCGGTGAGTTGTGAATAGAGTCAATGGTGGCATTCGCTGCGATTTCAGCAGGCCTGCCAGATAGAACAGATGGTACTATTGCAGCCCCGGCAAGTGCAGCGGCTCCCGTCCGGATAAACTGCCGGCGGTTCAGGTTGGATTTGTTTTTATTAGTAACCATGGTGATGGGCTTTTGGATATATTATATGAAGTGTTGTTTTGCATTTATTGCTCGCAGATATTACAGATGTATGTCTATATAAGCCGATAAATAATAAATTCTCTATCATAATTGCCCGGTTTTTAGTGAATCATTTTGGAATCGTATGTTTCATTATGGTGAGTGTCGGGTTCAGCTTGTTGCATATTCCCTACCTGCTTTGTCGGCTAATCGGCTACGTCCCAATTTGAATTTGGGGAGTTAATGATTATGTGTTGAGAGATAGACCGATGCGGGTTTATTCAGAAAACATAAATGATCGGTATTCATGTTTTTTTCAGCTTTATAAAGAAAGGAGCACATGAAACGATGAGTTCTGATGAATCAAATAAAATGTTAATCAACAAAAATCAAATCATGCCGATTTATATCATAGAAAGAGAAGTGCCCGGAGTTGAAAAATTAAAAGGGCGCGATCGTCAGGCCGCAGCACAGAAATCCGTTCGAGCACTCAGAGATATTGGCCCCGAAATACAATGGGTTCACTCATATGTAAGTAATGACAAAACTCATTGTGTTTATGTATCAGATAATGAGGATCTTATTATTGATCATGCCAAGCGAAGTGGATTTCCTGCAAATAAAATAACCAAAATCGAATATCTGCTGAACCCGGTGGATGCAGAAGGGTAATTTTTTATCCTGAACCAGTTCCGGTATAGATCTATTTCGTGTACATTCAGACAAGATCATCTCTCAAAAACCCGGTAATCGTAAAAAACGGGAGAAGTACATTCAGAACTCATCCGTCGTCAGTCAAGAGTTTATTCGCGTTTTCACGTCTTTCCCATTGGGATCATTGCGGGGTGTGGTGAAAATCATGGCTAATTACTTTTTAAAGAACTATTCTGATAATTCCACATAGGCTTATACGCATCACGAAATTGCCAGGCGAACAGCCCCAGGAATGCCGCCAACATGACTCCAAATACCGGACTACCATTCAGCATTAAATGCGTAAAGAGAATTACCACTACAAAAGGAGCTAACAGTACGATGCCCAGCGGCGCTGTTCGATTGAATAGCATCAGTATTCCTGAAGCAACATATGTGATAGACATGATTGGCCCGATAAAACCCGTTGCAAATATCGCCTCTGTAAATGCTTTTGTCTCCGGGCTGCCGGGAAACTCCGATGACGGAAAAATGCCGGCAATCACCAATAAAGACTGAGCCCCGATCAAAAAGAAAAAGGCTGCATAGATCCAGCGAATGATGGTTAGTACCTTGTTCATGTAACCTCCTGTATAGGTTGAAGTTTAGATTTTGGATCAGTCGCCGGGAATCGCTGATTCAGCCACAACGCGGTAGGAACCGGGGGTTGCTTCCGTGCATAAATCAATCAGTTTCCGGATTCCCTGCTGCGCCTCCGGATTATTTCGCATGGCTTCAACAGCTTCCATACTATTCCAGGGACCGAACGAATAAAAAAGTACAGGGTTTGAAGTGCTCTGAATCAGAATCCCTTTTCCCGGAGGATCGGGCAGGGAACCAAAGACTTCGCCAAGCTCCTTCCATGCTTCGATAAACTCCTGTTGTTTTCCTTCTTTCACGTGCCATGCACCGAGTGTGTAGATTTGATCTTCCATGTTCATATTCTCCGAAGTTGAATTTGACCTTGTGCAGCTGAAGCTAATCTGAACAATCAGGGCTGTCAGTAAGATCAGGGTTGTTGTTTTCATGGTACAGTTGGTTTATTTGATGCGGTTAATCTATTGAATGACTTTTCGGTTTCCCCAACCCAAAATCACAGCTATAACTCCTCCCGTAACTGCACCGGTAATTGCCATGAACGCCACCTTCACCGGAACGATCACGAATACATTTTCGAGCATGTTGAAGAATGCGATGAATCCGAGGTTGATACCGATAACGATGGCTCCCATAATGACAGCACCCGCTGCGGCTCCACGGGTAAACGTGCGGATATCTGCCCAGTACTCGAAAAAGCAGGCGAGCAGGGTGGCCCAGAGTAAATTGAAAAGAAGCAATGGAACGAGGGCGGGATGTTCCC
>PWLN01000275.1 GCA_003559375.1 Balneolaceae bacterium
GAATCACCAAACAACCCCATCGGGGTGACCGATCATGTAGCCCCGGGTGAATGCCGGAAATCGCGCAGCGATTACCGCATGGAACCCGGGGTAAAACGAAGCCCCATAGCCCCCCCCCGAGCGATGAGCTCCTTGAGGCCCGAAACAATGTCGAGGGGGTAATTCCCTAAATGCTGAGTATGGGTGCATTTCACAGATCACATTTCCTAAATCCTGCCATAGCCCCTCGATAATGTTTTTCATTTTTCATGATAATGTCACTCGGGACTTCGGGTGTGGCATCGTCTTATCCCCGGGTTGCGCTGCGCTGCCATGCGATGCATGTCGGACTCCGCTCCACCCGGGGCTATAAGATCAGTCGCCCCTACCGGGGCTTTTCTGTTCAGGGATGATCCGCATTCTGGATCTTGCCAGAGACGACCTGATCAACGGGTTCCTATTATACGAAAATCAAAGCCCTGGCCTGGGTATTTAATTCCTGGAAAATCTCTATAGAGATATAGAATCACTGAAACAAACCGGTACCGCCCCTCTTAACGCCCGTGATATCATGTATACACTTTAATCATCTGCAAATAAAAAATCCAATAAACCTTGACTTTCATTTTCTATACTATTAATTTAGTACTAAAGAATTAATAAAGATTAAAACAACTATGCGAAAACCACTCAGCCCGCTTGGCGAAACAGAAATGGAAATCCTGAATCATGTTTGGGAATCAGGTGAAGCGTCGGTAAACGATATACACGAAAAAATGAAACAATACCGCGATGTCGCTTATACCACAGTGATGACCATCATGAAGAACCTTGCCGATAAGGAGTACCTGAAATACCGCCAGGATGGCCGCAGTTATATCTATAGTGCCGCCATACAGCCAGAAGATGTCCGTTTCAATCTGATAGACCGTCTGGTGGATAAGGTATTCAAAGGCTCTCCGAAAGACCTTGTACAAACATTGGTGCAGAGTGAAAATCTTTCAGACGAGGAAAGGCGTGAAATCAAAAAACTGATTGAAAAGCTTGGAGATGAATAATGGAAAACATCGTCTTGCATATTTCAGCAGCTGCATCTGAAGTGATTCAATTTATGTGGCTCCCGATTGTTATCTGGACTGTGCTTTCCATTGCAGGATGGCTGATTCTGCGCAGCCTGCCATCTCTTCATCCGCAATATCATTATCATATGAGGTTGGCTATGCTGCTGGCACTTCCGGCAGGACTTATTGCACTCACCGCACTTCAGGGCTTCAGCTCACTGTTTATGTCGCAATCAACCGCTGAAGCAAGTCTGAAATTTGTAACTTTTACAGCCCCTCCCATCGAAATTACCCTGCTTCCTGAAACCACAGCCGTAATAAGCATGACTGAATGGCTTTATTTTGGCATTGCTCTCATTTTTGGAGCAGGTATGACTGTTTATTTACTCAGCTTTGCTATTCAGTGGATTCAAATGATTCGGCTCAAAAATAATGTACAATTATTCACACTTCAGCAGGCTGGCAATATCGATAAATCCAACCTTGAACTGGCTGCATCACACACCCGGATCATCCGAACCGGTTTCCTGGAGGAAACCATCATACCGGTCACATTTGGTTACCGGAATCCGGTAATCCTGCTGCCAGCTACTCTTCGAAACGATAATGAAAAATTAAATCTTGCTGTTAGACATGAACTTACACATATCTCTCAGAATGATTTTATTACACATTCCCTGGTATTGGTCACTCAGCTTTTCTTTTGGTACCATCCGTTCATTCATATGTTTAAAAAAGAGTTGGTGGATTACCGCGAGATGCGTTGCGACACCCTTGTTCTCTCCGGCAAAAATGTTTCTCCCAAAAAATATGCATCCCTCCTGCTGGAGCTTCTGCCGATGACGAATGTCAACAAAGAACTTTCCGTAAATATGGCTCAGGAAACATCAAACCTGAAAAAGAGGATTCAAATGATCGCACAACATAACCTTAACAGTCCCATTCCCAAACGGGCAAGTTTAGCCATATTTGCGTTTGCACTACTCGGTTCAGTTTTCGCAATGGCATGTACCGATTTACAGACTCACGATATCTACGACAGAGAAGAGCTTGATATCATCACCGATTTTGACATGTCGGGCGAACGTGATTATCACCAGATTTTAATTTTTATGAGAGACCAGGATCAGGCTAAACGTAATCTCGATCTCATTTCTCAGCTTGAGCAGAATCATCCCGGAGCCATCTATAAAGTTGATGTTTACAGAGATGAATATGCCCGTGAACATTTCGGCGAGCGAGGCGCACATGGCGTTATTCGCATACATACCCACCGTGATGCAGATGCATTTAATGAAGCATTGCAGGCTCTTGGACTCGAAACAATTGACCTCGAGAACCCCCCTCCTCCCCCTGCACACCCTGATTTTCAGCAACAGGAAGATTATTATGTGGTAGCAGAAGAAATGCCGGAACTCATTGGCGGACTCGAGTCCATCATGAAAGATATTCGATATCCCAGCGCAGCACGGGAAGCAGGAATCCAGGGACGAGTTTACATTCAGTTTATTGTGAATGAACAGGGCGAAGTTGAATCCCCAAGAGTAATTCGCGGCATTGGAGGAGGAGCAGATGAGGAAGCTTTGAGGGTTGTGAATAATGCACGGTTTACGCCCGGCATGCAGCGTGGTGAGCCCGTTCGGGTATTATACACACTGCCAATACTTTTCAGACTGGCCACCAATGATCCGGCATCACAGCAGAGTGCTGAAGTACCAGAGGGTGGTTTGTCGGTAACCGGATATTCACCTGATGCCACGGCTTCAGATCGACGGTCCGTTGAACCTGAACTGATCAGACAACATAATTAAACAGCTATTCAAATTTGGACGCTGTTAAACCAGGTTTGATAATCTGACTTCTTCATTATCAAAAAATGAATTCTCCGTGCTAAAATGATGGAAACAATAATACAACAATTAGCCTCTTATTCAGAAACAATCTTTATGTTTCTATGGCTGCCGGTTCTGATCTGGACTGCACTTGCAGCATTCGGATGGACAGTCTTGCGAGTGCTTCCCAATTTACATCCGCAGTACCACTACCGCGGACGTCTTGCCATCATACTTTCTCTACCTGCCGGCCTGATTGCATTATGCGCCATTCAAATCATTGAAAAAAATTGGTATACAGAATCGGCAGCTGCCACACTCAAATTTGTAACCCTCTCTTCTCCTGTTGATTTTCAAACTGTAACAGTAATCGCTGATCGAATTGAAATCATACACTGGACTGAATGGGCTTTTGTTATCGGCTTGATGATACTAATGGCAGGCACCTTTTTATTTGCATTCCGTTTTCTTAAACAATGGTTGGGCTTAAAACGGTTAAAAGAATCCCTTCACCTCAACAGAATTGAGACTCTACATAATCTTGACAAGGAAAACAGAAGAATAGCCACTGATTTTAATCGCGGGATATACCTGGCATTCTCAGAAGTTGATATTGTCCCGGTTACATTCGGTTTCCGTCAGCCGGTGATCCTGCTTCCCGAATCGCTGAGAAATAATTCAGTTAAAATGAATCTTGCTATACGGCATGAACTTACGCATATCACTGAGAATGATTTTATATCTCATTCTGTGGTTCTTCTCACTCAGCTTCTGTTTTGGTATCATCCTTTGGTGCACCTGTATAAAAATGAATTGGCAGACTACCGGGAAATGCGCTGCGACAGCATGGTACTTTCTGAAGGTGATGTATCAAGAAAAAAATATGCATCCCTCCTGCTGGAGCTTATGCCCATGCCGGTGATCAATAAAGAACTTTCCATAAATATGGCTCAGGAAACATCAAACCTGAAAAAGAGGATCCAAATGATCGTACAAAATAACCTGAACAAACCGGTCCCAAAACGGGCAAGCCTGGCCATATTTGCCATTGCACTGCTTGGTACAGCCATTGCCATGGCCTGTACCGATTTACAGACACAGCAGATTTTTGATAATGAAGAACTGAACCTTCTTACAGACGTGGATTATGATGGTACCCGCGGCTACCATCAAATACTGATATTTATGAGTGATGAAGAACAGGCAAAACGTCACCTAAATGAAATCACTCAGCTTCAGAACTTACATCCCGGCCATATTATGTCAATTGAGGTCCTGAAAGGCGATGCCGCAATTGAGCGATATGGAGACCGAGGTGCCGACGGGGTGATCCAGATCAATACCAATTTAAGTGAAGAATCGTATAACAGAGTTCTTGCAACACTGGGCATGAACCAGGTTGACCTTTCATTAAATAACCCTTACGAATCAGAGGAAATTTTTGTTGTTGTGGAACAGATGCCCGAATTAATCGGTGGCCTGGAATCTATACAGCGTGAAATGCGATATCCTGAAACCGCCCGCAGGGCTGGTATCGAAGGCAGGGTTTATGTACAATTTGTTGTTGATGAGGAAGGCAACGTTGCATATCCCCGTGTGACAAGAGGGATTGGCGGAGGAGCGGATGAAGAAGCTCTCAGAGTGGTGAGCCAGGCTAAATTCAGGCCGGCCATGCAAAGAGGAATGCCGGTTAAAGTACACTATACACTTCCGATCTTTTTCCGTTTACCGGAGAGTGAAAGAAACCAAACCATTCAACCGGCCACTTCTGTCAATATTGAAAACCCGACTGTTTTAGAGCGGGAATTGAAGGCCGAAATTCAAAGAACAGGAAATATCATTAATGGAAGAATTTTGGATTCGGAGTCCAATCAGCCATTGGCTGGCGCCAATATAATCATTGATGGTAGCTCAATTGGTGCCTCAACGAATCATGAAGGGAGATTTACACTTGAACTAACCGAAAATGAAAGCCTGGCTATTATAGTCTCTTACATCGGATATTCAAGAACACAGATTAACTTATAACAAGCTGAGCCATAGCTTGCGAAAGAAAGCGGAATCCATTTGATGGGTTCCGTTTTTTTTTGGGGCCACGAAGGCGCAAAGGCACAATGAATATATGTTTATATTTATTTTACTTAGTGCCATTGTGTCTTGGTGGCAATTATACTAACCGGTATCCTGATTGCGTTTTTTTCATTTCATGTTGGCCTATTTTGCAACTTCATTTGTTTCGTTACGTAACAAACGGTAAATACACATGTGTTCAACCATCATTCTCAGGTAGCTATCGAATGCCAGCAAAGCTTAGAAAATCACGCACGGATAAAATGATTGCCGGTGTATGCGGCGGAATCGGCCAATACCTTAAATGGGATCCAACCATTGTGCGCATTATCTTCCTTATTCTCGTATTCTCATCATTCGGCACAATGGTTCTCATTTATTTCATTCTTGCATTGATCATGCCTGATTAATCCAGGTATTTGGATTAATCATCACTACTGAGCATCTTTCAACTAATCCTGAAAACCTGTATGCTTACTCCATGATTTTGGGGACTGGAACAGTAGATTCGTTATAATTTGAAACACTAATGAAAATTTCAATTGTTGGGGTAAAAGAACGTGCAACAGCGTGGGAAAAACACCTTCGCAAACTTTCCATAGTTAAAGAAGTTGTTATAACCTCAAATCTTCAGATTGAAGATAATCCGGACGCCGTACTCCTGATTGATGACAGCAATGATAAGCTTCAGCGACTGCTAAATTCCATAAAAGCCGGACATCATACCTATCTTATATCAAAACTCCCTACAGAGCTTTCATTACTCGAAAAAGTATATCACGTTTCTGAAGAAGCTCATGTCAATGTGCAATTCTCACATTGGCCTTCGCTGTCTGAATCCCTGAACTGGATTCAACAGCAAGTGAACAAGCCGAACCTTATTCAAATAAAAAAGGAATCCGTACCCCGAAATTACAGGGTGATTGATGAAGAAGATTTTGAACATGACTGGATTGATGAATTAGCCCTTGTTATCAAATGGATGGGCGGCAATATACATCGCTATGAGGTTAAACCGGTTAAACTTGGGACGATGTCCCTCGGTTTAAATTTAACCTTGCGCTATGAGAATTCGGCCGTGGTGTCTATGCAGTATCTCGCATCATCTGTAAAAGAAAGGCATCAAAGAGTTTTTTCAAATGAGAATATCATGGCCGATTTTAATGTGATAAAACAAAAAGTACGCCTTCACAAACTCAATGATTTAAACCGGATTGCTATACAGGAAAAAGTTTTTGATCCATCCGATACGGCAGAATGGTCGGTAGTTCAGTTTATTAAATCGATACAACTTGGCCAGCCAGCACTTTTTTCACCCTTCGATGCACTACAGACAGCCCGCGCAGTTAATAAAATTAAATCGTTAATACAAAATAATTAATGATTACACTGATGTATTCAGATCATTAATCTTTAACTGCAATTTTTGATTTATCACTTGACCTGAATTCTTCGAGTTCTTTGGGATCTGCATAATAACTAATAAGGCTGAACAAGACCAGATTGGTAATTTTTAAAAGTGCACCCGAAACAAGCAGCATACCTGCAACAGAAGCAGTGGCCATATCCAGCATTCGCGATAACTCGATGCCAAACCAAACAAACATTAGTTCTTTGCTTGGGAGAAATGGAATCCGGTTTACAACCAGCAATATGGCAATAAAGGTAAACCAAACACTCAACGGAGTATTGGGTATAACAATAGACCATTGTAAAACGAGCAGGCTGTGATGAATAACAAACCTTGTTAAATAGATAGAGTAAACAAGGAGTGCCTTTTTGATTGGCAAATCAAATAAATACTTTCGAAACTGTATAACCAAAACGATCAGAACAGTAACAATCAAAAAACCGGTAACCACATACACAATATTGACGTCTTCTATGAAATCCAGTATTTCAATCTGCCCTATATAGATCAGCACCCCAACAAGCAGTAC
>PWLN01000267.1 GCA_003559375.1 Balneolaceae bacterium
GAACTATGCTAACATCTGCCATCCGGGAAAGTTACGTATCCGGCATAGATCATTTCAGTTCGGTTCCCGGTGTAAAGGTTGTTGCACAGGGACATGTTGATGACGGCTCGCCCACAAAGGGAACCGCCTTTCTACTGCAAACCAGTGGGGCCAATTTTCTGGCAAATGAGAACCTGGCAGAAGAGGTATTTGGCCCATCAACACTCGCAGTAACCTCAGAGGATAGAGATGAAATGATGAAACTTGCAGAAAACCTGCAGGGCCATCTCACTGCCACGATCCATGGAACAGAACAGGATTTGGAAGAGTATGCAGATCTCGTTTCATTGTTAGAACGAAAAGCAGGCAGGCTCATTTTTAATGGTTTTCCTACGGGAGTTGAAGTCTGCCATTCGATGATGCATGGCGGACCATGGCCCGCAACCACTGATTCAAGAAGCACATCGGTGGGAACGGCTGCTATCCGGCGGTTTACAAGGCCGGTTAGCTACCAGGATTTCCCGCAACAATCGCTGCCCGATGAACTGAAAGATCATAATCCTCTGAACATCTGGCGGCTGGTGGATGGGGAGTTTAGGAAAGCATGAGAATGTAGTGATATTAAATATCAATAACTTAGTTAAATTGTTATTGAGTTTGGGTAATTATTTAATTTTCCGATTGAATGATATGCGATATTCGATATCTCCCATAGGGATCCCTACGGGGCGATTGCAGATATGCGAAGTGTCACAGATCGCCCCTCAGGGATGGTCAAAAAATCGAAAATCTGATATCGAATATCGTATATCAAATAAACCCATAAAGGTGCTATCCCTCAAACCCAATTTTCCGGTGAGTGCCATCGCAAAACGGCTTGTTGGCTGACTCACCGCAGCGGCACAGGGCAATGTTTTTTTGGCTCTCGTGCACTCCAATGGCTGCCGATTCAATCCGGTAACTTCCTTCAAGTAGTGCCGGGCCATCTTTCATGCATTTGATAATAAGCTTGCCATGTTCGGTTTCGCGTGTCTCAGGAAGGCGGGATGTATCCACTCTGACTCCCCCCCTGAAGCCGGCCTCAATATGTGAATTGTCGCAGGCAGGTTTGTTTTTAGATTGCCCGCATCTGCAGAAAGCAAAACGTGTGTCCCTGAGAATTAAATTACCTTCTGCATCCTGTATTTCAAGGTCACCATGAAAAAATGCCGGGCCATTTTCCTGAAGAATGATTCGGTTTTTGGCAGGTTTTTTTTCATTATTTGCCCCATTCAGCATCTCATACTGTAGTGCTCCTGTCGGACATTTTTCGATAATTCCGGCGATGGCATCACCCGGAGCATTTTCTGGCTGAATCCAGGGCTTTTTATGTCTGTCAAATACCCTGGGAAGGCCTTTAACACACTTAGCTGCGTGGATACATCGGTTCAGGTCGAATGTAACTTTGATATCGTCGCTTTGGTAAGTTAGTATTTTTTCTTTCATGTCGGCATTACTTGGTTTCAAGTATATATAATGAAATCTTATTGCTTATCAGTGAGAATATCAAACAGAATCGATTTATAAGTGCGAAGTAATTGATTAAAACAGGTAAGGTTGAATAACTATTTTGTGCCTTCTTGCCTTTGTGGCCAAAAAATCTTTATAAAAAAATTTGCATTTAATTTTTTTTTGGGCGAAACTTGGTACTATGAAATTTAACTCGCACATAGCTTTATCAAATCTTCGCCGTCGCCGCCCTTTGGGCGTGTGATATTCGTGTAGTTAAATCTGCAAAGGACTTATCACAAGCCCCGACCTTTTCTGATCGGGGCTTTTTTTATGCAATTTCATTTCGATTTTGAAATTGAATGTTTAATAGTCCTTCCCACCTGATCAGCCAAACCATTTTAATTTTAGAAAAGCCCAAAAACAGATACTATGAACCATTTACTTACAATAGGAGAACTCGAACCCGAAATCATTGAGGCTATACTGGAGCTCAGTGTTTATCTTGAGGAGTCAAACGACCCGGTACTTACAGGGAAAAACATCGGTTTTGTATTTGAGAAACCATCACTTCGGACAAAAATCGGTACAGAGGTTGCGATTAATCAGTTAGGCGGTGATGTTGTCAAAATCGAAGCCGACCTGCTGATGGCAAATGGTAAAGCCGTACCATTTACAAGCCGGGAGTCGCTCTATGATGCCATGATGAATGTATCCCAATGGTGTGATGCCATTTTTGCCCGGGTTTATGCTCATAACACTCTGGAAAAAATGAAGAAATACGGCACAATTCCGGTGGTGAATGCACTTTGTAATCTGCACCATCCTATGCAGGCCCTGGCCGACCTTCTTACCATCCGGCAACATTGTGGAAGTGAGAGGCCTTGTAACATTACATTTGTGGGTGATGCCAATAATGTGGCTTTATCTCTCACGGAGATAGCACTGATGACAGGGAATCATGTAACTTATGCCGGCCCTTCAGAATACAGCTGGAGTGAAGACAAGCTTAGCTATTTTTCGTTACTTTCTGTGCAGTATGGAGGCAGTTTTCACAGTACAACGAATCCACAGGAAGCCGTTCAGAATGCTGATGTGATTTATACAGATACATTTGTATCGATGGGTGAAGAGCATCTTTTCGAAGAAAAAATTAAACATTTCCAACCTTATCAGGTAAACCTTGAACTTTTTTCAAAAGCCAAAAAAAGCACCGGCTTTATGCACTGCCTGCCCGCACACAGGGGTTATGAAGTTACCGATGATGTAATTGACCATCCGAATTCATGGGTTTTTCCGCAGGCTAAAAACCGGAAAGTGGTTTCAAAAGGGGTTTTTGCACTCCTGCTGAATGAAACAATCCGGAAAAATTATCTGAAAGATGAAATTAAAAATCAGCCTGTGACATCCGTAACCTCACATGGCTAATCAAAGACTTTAAACTTATTTACCTGAAACGTAGAATATCAAATCATTATGGAACAGATCACAACCTATAAAAAAGTAGCCTCACACGAAGCTGAAAAAGGAACCTTTAATACCTGCCTGTTACTCTACTCCGGCGGACTCGATACAAGCGTAATGCTGAAATGGATTCAGGAGGAGTATAATTGCGAGGTGATTGCACTTACCATTAATATTGGCCAGACAGCCGATAATCTTGATGCCATTAAACAGAAAGCACTCAAACTGGGTGCAAAAGAGGCTATAGTTTATGATGCAAATGATGAATTTGCAGAACTTTGTACGGAAGCGGTTAAAGCTAATGCAGACTATCAGGGTGGTTACGCCCTTGGTTGTCCGCTTGGAAGGGTGATGATATCGAAGCTTGCAGTTCAGTTCGCGGCTGAATTCGGATGTGAAGTGATTGCACATGGCTGTACCGGCAAAGGTAATGACCAGGTGCGATTTGAAAGCTATATTACCACACTGAATCCCGCACTGAAAATTATTGCACCGGTAAGAGAGTGGGGAATGGGACGGGAAGAAGAGATTGCCTATGCACTTAAAAATGGAATTCCGGTAGAACAGACCCAAAAAAGCCCATACTCATACGATGAAAACATGTGGGCAAATACCGGCGAAGGAGGTGAAATTGAAAACCCACAGCTTATTCCGCCGCTCGAAAATATCCTGAAATGGTGCAACACCCCACAAAATGCTCCTGACCAGGAAGAATTGGTTAAGATCGGATTTGAGAAAGGGGCTCCCGTTTCCCTGAATGGAATCGGGTATGACAAAAAAGACCTGATTATGCTGTTGAACCAAATTGGTGGCAAACATGGGGTGGGTTATTTTCATTTAATTGAAGACAGGGTAGTAGGCCTGAAAGTGCGGGGTGTATACGAAAATCCGGCCGCTCATATTTTGATACAGGCACACAAAAACCTTGAACAGCTGGTATCAACCCGTGAAGAAAATGAAATGAAAACCCTGATTGACCAAAAATGGGCATATCTTGTTTATGGCGCCAAGTATTTTGAACCGGTTCTTGATAATATCAGAGCATACATTAATGAGCAGAATAAAAAGGTAACAGGTGAGGTCACTATAAGGCTCTACAAAGGAAACTGCGAAGTGGTTGCACTGGATTCACCCTATTCTCTGTTCGATGAAAATCTGGCAACATTCAATAAGTCGGCGGCATTCAACCAGAATGCATCGGCTGGTTTCATTGAACTTTGGAACCTGCCTCAAAAAACGGCCTATCAGCTCAAACAGCAGGTTGTGAAAGAAATTGTGTAACGTACAACGGGCAGCGCCAGAGGTATCCCGATGGGGTCTGCCCGTTAATATGTATATTTCAACATGGAATGTCTTAACAGATGAGTCAGAAAAGAATCATAATTTGTGGTTATCCAAAAAGTGGTAATACCTGGCTAACCAGGTTAACAGCCGAGATCGTCGGATGTCCGGTAGCAGGTTTTTGGTGTCAGCCATTTAACAAGGATATATCTATAGAAGGCCAGGATAGAAAATCTGAATATATCTGTTTCAAATCTCATCATAATGCTGAAGATATGGAATGGACTTTTCAGCTGTATGGAAATCAAACAGAGAAAATTATTTATGTAGTCAGAGATCCCAGAGATGTAATCATTTCAGCGATACATTATTTTAAAATTGAACCACAAGATGAATACTTGTTTAAGGTTGTTGATTTGGCTCCGGCAATCATAAAAAAGATATATAGAAAATATTATTTAAATGAGAGATATAAAATTAATTACATGGTAAATGCCATTGTTGCGGGTTCTGACTTTAGTAAATGGCTGAATACTCCCTGGAATGAACATGTTTCAGCTTATGTGAATCGCAATGGTCTTTTCGTGAAATATGAAGATTTATTATCAGAGCCTGTAAAGGAATTGTACAGAATCTTAAATTATCTCGGAATTAGCAGAAGCTCCAAAGAGATAGGGGATGCAGTAGAAAAACAGAGTTTTGAGTACAAAAAAAGGAAATTATTAGAAGAAAAAAAATTCGATAAGGCCTGGCATTTAAGGAGAGGAACAACCAGGCAATGGGTTGGATTGCTTACTGAAAATCAAATCAATGAAATCAAAAATAATGCAGGGGTTTTGATGAATAAATTGGGGTATACCATTTGATCATTTATGAATTTATACAATCATTAATTCAGGCAACCGGCTATGACAAGGGTTCTGCAAATTGAGATGCAATGTGATAATGAAAGGAGAAAAATTTGCTTATAAAATATTGATACAATTGAATTCTGGCCCGGCCTAAGGGATTTTAAACTTTAACTAATTACCGGATTATATTTATGTCCAAACTTTGGGAAAAAACAACAGGTGACAGTTCATCGGATCTTGCCAAAAAGGTTGAGGCTTTTACGGTGGGCAATGATTATATCCTTGATCAGAGGCTGGTGCCTTATGATCTTGCCGCATCTGCAGTTCATGCTGAGGCGCTTATGGATGCTGAGATTCTCTCAGAAACTGAGTACAATCAAATCGTGGAAGGCCTGGAAGAGATACATGATATCTGGAAAAAGGGTGAATTTCAGATTCGTCCCGAAGATGAAGATATGCACACAGCGATTGAAAATCATTTGACCGGCAAATTTGGTGATATCGGAAAAAAAATTCATGCAGGCAGGTCACGTAATGACCAGGTTCTGACCGCTGTACGGTTATATGAAAAAGATATGTTGCAATTAGTACTGCAATCAGCTGTTCAGGTAGCGGAATTATTGATCAGCATTGCGGAAACATATCAATCATTACCGATGCCCGGATTCACTCATACAAGAAAAGCGATGTTAAGCAGCGTGGCACTTTGGGCAGGAGGATATGCCGAATTACTGATGATGCAGATAAAAGGCGCAGATGGCCTGTATTCACTAATTAACCGTTCCCCGCTCGGTACTGCCGCTGGGTTTGGCACTACATTTCCAATCAACCGCGAAAAGGAGGCAGAAAAGCTCGGTTTTAGTCAACCGATTATCTGTGCAACTACAGCCCAGCTTTCGAGGGGTTGGGTGGAGCTGCAGCTGGTTCAGTATCTCTCAGCCATGAGCTCAGTTGTTAACAGGCTGGCATCTGATGTGATCCAGTTCAGCAGTGAAGCCTATGGTTTTTTCGATCTTGATGAAGCGGTTTGTACCGGTTCATCCATTATGCCTCAGAAAAAAAATCCGGATCTTGCCGAACTCATGCGGGCACGGCATTCCCGGATCACTGGCCATGTAGCAGCACTTCAGACTCTTACGGCCAATCTGGGAAGCGGTTATCACCGGGATTTGCAGCTAACCAAAGAACCCGTAATTCAAGCGTTCGACAATATTCTCGAACTGCTTGATGCGGCACTATGGCTGATTTCTTCAATTACACCAAATCCGGAAAATCTCAGAAGAGCGTGTACTCCGGAATTGTTTGCAGCAGAAGCAGCGGGCGGGCTTGTAATGAATGAGGGAATATCGTTCAGGGATGCATACCGAATCATTAAAGAAAATCCCGAACGAATTCCAAAAAGCACACCAGATGAAATGCTGAAAGAGTATTCACATCTCGGCTCGCCAGGTAATCCGGGTTTATCAGCCTTAAAAAAAGAACTGGATAAATTATGTTAACAGGCTATTCATGACTGCTTCAGTCTATCTGATTTATACGTACTGTTTACTGCTTTTGCTAAGTACCGTGATTACAAAACAAAACGATAAACCACTTTCGGAGCTAAAAGAAGAAATAGGACGATATTTAGATACGAATGATGGAACCTATGCTATCTGGTTTCAGCATTTGGATGATGAAAGCCTGCATATTTCCATTAATCCGGATACCCTTTTTCACGCTGCAAGCACCATGAAAACTCCGGTGATGGTTGAACTCTTCAGGCGTGCAGACCTTGGGGATTTTAAATTATCAGATTCTATCAATGTGGAGAATC
>PWLN01000217.1 GCA_003559375.1 Balneolaceae bacterium
AACGTAGGTGTTACACCTGACGGTGATGTATGGTGGGAGGATATTGGCCATGATTGCCCGGAAGGAACGATCAACTGGAAACGTAAAGTTCACGATCCTGCATCCGGAGAAAAAGTAGCACACCCGAATGCACGGTTTACTGCACCTGCTGCTAACTGCCCGTCTATCGACGAAAAATGGGAAGATCCTGCAGGAGTGCCTATAAAAGCCTTTATTTTTGGCGGACGCAGAAGCACAACTGTACCGTTAGTCTATCAAACCTTTAACTGGAACTTTGGCGTGTATGCCGCTGCCACAATGGGTTCTGAAATGACTGCCGCTGCTTTCGGAGATATCGGTGCTGTTCGTCGCGACCCATTCGCGATGCTTCCTTTCTCCGGATATCACGTAGCCGACTATTTCAACCACTGGCTGCAACTGGGACGTACACTTCCTAATGCACCGCGAATCTTTTCAGTGAACTGGTTCCGCAAGGATGAGAACGGAAAATTTATTTGGCCGGGCTTCGGACAAAATATGCGCGTATTGAAGTGGGTTGTTGAACGAGTAACCGGTAAAGCATTCGCTGTTGAAAGCCCACTGGGCTGGATGCCTCGCTACGAGGATATGGACTGGACAGGAATGGACAACTTCAAGCGTGAAGACTTCCAGAAACTGATGTCCGTTGACCGCGAAGCATGGAAGAAAGAAGTACTAAGCCACGAAGAGCTCTTCAGCAAGCTGTATGACAAACTGCCGAAAGAGTTCCTGTTCATGCGCGAATTGTTGCACTCAAGCCTTTGGAGATCTCCCGAGCACTGGGAACTGGCTCCTGAAAGGCCTGTAATCTAACTATTCATATAGGCTAATTGCTGAAACCCCGGTATGAATATTAATACCGGGGTTTTTTTTGCTTCGTTGCTTCCGCATTAAAGTGTTCAGGATCTTCATGAAAGGGTTCAAAACCACGGTCTTGTGGTTTATTTCTTGCAAAAATGAAAATGTTTAAAATATTGGTTTTCAATCCTTTTGCTCAATAAAATTCAGATAATCGGCTTTCAGCAACTCCCACGTTTTTACAAGGCCTTCGATATCCGTAACCGGTACATCACTCTCTCTTCTCACTACTTCGTACATCCAGGGGCCTTCATAACCAATTTTCACCAATTCATGAATTACCTGGTTCCAGTTTATCACTCCCCTTCCCGGCATCCAATGCCGTTCATCAACTGCATCATAATCTGAAACATGGAGAGTAGTAATTAAACTTCCTGCCTTTCTAACAAATTCTTCCGGACTTTCCTGCAATACATGATTTGTATCAAAACATATTTCGAGCCCTTTATCAACCTCGTTGATAATATAAAGCAATTCATCTGAGGTATTCCCCAGCAGTGTTCTGGGCATTACCTCGAGTGCTATTTTTCCACTATGCCGTTGAGCCTCTTTGCTAAGGATTTTAAGTGAATTAATGCTGTTTTGCAACCTTTCACTCCTCTCTTCGTCAGTAACCGGTTCGGCACTCGGATGTATCACATATTTTTGAACATTTAGTGGGGCCAGCAATTTCATCACTTCAATGTGTGTTTCAATGGTATTGGCCCTGTCTTCTTCATTCAGGGTGGATATATCAACTGTATTACTCCATGCCATATGAACCGACCAGACTTGAATTCCTGCAGCTTCAGTATTTAACTTAAGTTCCTGAATCCATTCTGTCCGTTCATTTTTACCAAGTTGCAACAGAGGGTTAATAGAAAGTTCGAGATAATGAATTCCTTTTTCCCTTGCAGAAATAAGATCGTCCAGGGATAGACCATCTAAAATTCCATCATAAGTTCCAACTTTCCAGCTTTCAACCGGATGATCCGCTTTTTGAGTTTCAGAAACGGGATTCTCAGCCAATATCCCGGTAAGTAGTATGACTATCAAATATTTCATCATGATTCATATTGTTATTTTTTTCGATTATGATTTCAGTATCATCTTTATAAAAACGATAGGGATGGATAATGATCTATTGCCAAATAATTTTGCCAGACATTTTTTATTAACAACCAAATTTTTCACTGAATGCTTTTCTGGTAAGTTGAATTTGCCGGTTCGATATTACAGGTGTCACAGGATAACCGTACTCGTAAACAGGCATTCCGAGTTCATGGGGAGATTTTCCCATAAATTCAGTACTTCTGCCGTGTATAGACAGCATACCATTTGCAGAAATCTCTGCAACTGCCCATAGCGGCTCACGGTAATATGCCATTCTTCTCAAATGGGGATATTCTTTAATGAGATCGTCGCTAAAAACAGTTTGGTCAACATACTTGTCGCCCTGCCAATGATATGATATACTATTAACCTGTATATAGTGAATACCATTGATCACATTGTGATAATCTTTATGATGATGCCCCGTAAATACAATCTGTACCTTTCTAAAACCAGATTCATTGTTCGCATCTTCAAATGCCAATCGTATTCGCTGAGCATTTTCTATCCCCTCACTATTATCAAGACCCTGATGGCAAAATATAATTGAGGGAAACTCTGTTGATTTAAGATCTTTTTCGAGCCACGCCAGTTGCTGATCAGAAATATAGCGTTCGTACCTCAAAGGAATTTCCCTTTCAGGGTTCGTTTCATTTCCATTTAAAACAATAAAGTGGTACCCTTTCATGTCGAACGAGTAATACTTCCCGTTTAAATTCCAAAATTTTACCACATCATCCTGAGTAAATCTGCCTTCCGGATCATGATTACCGATAACGTGGTGAGCAGATCCTGGAAATTTATTCCAAATATCCATAATAGCCTGATTTCCAGGATCAGGAAAGCAAAAATCGCCTAATTGAATAATAAAATCAGGATTAATTTTAGCCATATCTCCGATGAATGCAGCCAGCCTTTCTTCCGAATCAAAAATCAGGTCATGGTGCAAATCTGCACACAAACCAATGCTAAGCGGTGTGTATTTTTCTTTTTCCGATTGGGCAAACCCGGTAATAACCGTTCCTGCAGTTAAACTGCCAAGTGCAGTTTTTTTAATAAATTCTGATCGCTTCATATCAACAATCTATATTTAGTTTAATATTGAACAAATATGTATATTCAATAAAATACTTTTTATGATTAAACAAATACGGGAATTTCATAACATTGCTACAGATTCAGGTACATCGGCGGAAAACTACGCTTTTTTCTCCCCGAGCCTGGTGTATGCCACAAGAGACATAGACAATTATACTGAACTTTAGCTACTTTAAATATGACAAAATTTATACTCCGAAAGAGGGTAATAGCGACAATAATCTTTAAATTTAAATAGATTCTAAATCTGTAAACAATAAACAATTACAGCAGACATCCACATTGGGTTTCACATGACCCATTCTGCAAAACAATCATAATGTTCAGAGCTGATAAAAAAAAACCATTTAAAGGCCCACACCAGCAATCTTTACCCATTACCGCAGGGTTGCCTCCGAATCAGGCAAAAGCTGCCATGATCATGATTCATGGCCGTGGTGCTACCGCGGAAAGCATACTCACCCTGGCCCACGAGTTTGACCAGGCCCCAGAGTTTCATTTTGTTGCCCCGCAAGCAAGCCAGTTCACCTGGTATCCCTATTCATTCCTGGCGCCAACTGAAAAAAACGAACCGGGTTTATCATCCGGGCTGCAGGCTATTTTCGAAATCGTATTGTCACTCGAATCCCAGGAAATTCCTAAAGAAAAGATTATTCTGCTGGGTTTTTCTCAGGGAGCATGTCTTGCATCAGAGTTTGTAGCCCGCCATCCCGCCAAATATGGAGGCCTGATTGCCCTGAGCGGCGGACTTATTGGTGACTCCGTTTCTGCTGAAAACTATTCCGGATCACTTGAAAATATGCCTTACTTTGTGGGCTGTTCCGATATTGATTCACATATTCCGGTAGAACGGGTTCATGAAAGTGCATCTATATTTAAAAAACTCGCAGCAGATGTCACAAAAAAAATATACCCTGGAATGGGGCATACGGTAAATGAAGATGAGATCAATGAGGTAAAAAAAATCATGGGTCGCGTGATAACGGGCAAATGAATGGTTATTTTCTTCCTTAATTGAATCGCTTTTAAACTAATTTTTTTTGAATGCAGACTGTTCAAGATACGATTTGGGAGGTAGTTTATGCTATTCTGCCCATCACAATCCTTGTTCTCATTCTTCAATATACTCTGATCTGGCTGCCGTTTGAATCGGTCCTTCAGTTTCTGATCGGTGTCGTCTTCGTATCCATTGGACTTGTGCTTTTTCTGATCGGAGTGCATATTGGGTTGCTTCCGGTTGGTGAAATGATTGGTTCCGCACTTCCGAAAACCGGGAAAGTTTGGATGGTGATCATATTTAGTTTTGTTTTGGGATTTGCCGTAACAGTGGCAGAGCCCGATGTTCATGTTTTGTCTGGCTATGTGGATCAGGTTTCCGGCGGCGCCATTGGCAAATGGACACTTATTTTCCCTGTTGCGATCGGCCTGGGAATATTTGTGGCACTCTCTATGGCAAGAATTATCCTCAAAATATCGATTAAATGGATCCTGATTGCCGGTTATATCATTGTATTCGCACTTGCACTCTCACCCTGGATACCCGAGGAGTTTATACCCATCTCTTTTGATGCCGGAGGGGTAACTACCGGGCCGATGGCTGTCCCATTTATCCTGGCATTTGGCGTGGGCGTGGCATCGGTTCTCAGGAGTGATGACAAATCGGCCGATGGATTAGGGCTGGTTGCCCTGGCGTCTATCGGCCCTCTTATTGCTGTGTTGCTTCTTGGAATGTTTTACGGGTAAATGATGGATGTAAAGATTTTTTATGGCTTCGGTGATGTATTGTTTGAAGTGGCTATGGCACTGATACCATTGCTCCTGTTTTTCCTTTTCTTCCAGATTTTTATGCTGAAAATGCCTTTCAAAAGAGTAAAGGATATATTTATTGGGCTTATTTTCACATTTCTTGGCCTGTCTTTTTTTCTGCAAGGCGTACATGTGGGATTTCTTCCTGTGGGCAGGGAAATTGGTGATACCGTGGGAGACTGGAATCATCAGTGGATTTTAATTCCGGTTGGTTTTTTACTCGGTTTTGTTGCAACATTTGCGGAGCCGGCCGTTAGAGTATTAAACACCGAAGTGGATAAAGTAACCAGCGGTTATATTCCGTCAACGCTGATGCTATATACGCTGTCAATTGGAGTTGCCATATCTATTGCCCTTGCAATGGCCCGTATTATCTATGGAATCCCCCTTTGGAATTTTATTCTGCCCTGATATTTTCTGGCACTAACAATGGCGGTTTTTTCAACTGAAACATTTACCTCCATATCATTTGATGCAGGAGGTGTGGCAACCGGACCAATGACAGTAACCTTTATCCTTGCAATTGCCCTTGGTTTTGCCGAGACTTTGGAGGGCAGGGATCCATTGCTTGATGGTTTCGGCATGATCGCACTTGTTGCATTAGCCCCGATTTTATCAGTGCTCACACTTGGTTTATTGTATAAATATAACGAATCACGGTCTGATGGTTGAAATTGTAGGCGACGAATTTAAACTCTTATTTATCATTGTGAAAAAGGAACTTTCCAGGAAAGTCATTAAAGCTGTGAAAAAAGGCGGAGCGGAAGGAGGTACGATTATCCAGGGCCGTGGAACAGGAACACATGACACCGGATCCATATTTGGTGTAAAGGTTGAGACTGAAAAAGCAGTTATTCTCTGCCTTGTTCCCGACGATCTTGTTGATCAGGTTATCTCCAAAGTGAGGGCCGCTGCAAGACTCGATAAACCCGGTACAGGCATCGCATTTGTTGTAAACAGCAAAAGTATATGTGGCATTGCACACCTGTTAAATAAAGATTTTTAAACTCACATAATCCATCTGTTATGAGCAACATAAAATACATGGAATTCCAACTGATCGTAACGATCGTTAACAAGGGCCAGTGCGGAGCCGTAATTGACTCATCACTTGAAGCAGGTGCCGAAGGCGGTACTATCATTCCGGGACGCGGCTCCGGAATACATGAAAAAGCAAAACTGTTCTCATTTGCCATTGAACCGGAGAAGGATATCATTCTGACTCTTGTACCCTCCGACCGAACAAAAAAAGTACTTGAGGCTATTGTTGAAGCCACCAAACTGAATGAACCCGGCAACGGTATTGCGTTTGTAATTGATGTCGAAAAAACAACTGGGATCAACCATCTGATTGAGTGATGAGTGATAAAGCACCCATACTGAACCTGATCTACGCCTATGATCCGCTCTGCGGATGGTGTTTCGGATTTCATCCTGTCCTTAAAAAGCTGTCTGACCGCTTCAGCGGCGATTTGAAAATTGAAGTAGCAGCAGGCGGGCTCGCCATCGGCCCCAACGCACAAACCATTTCGGACGGATACTCCTTTATTCGCCAGGAAATTGGACAGGTTGAAAAGGTAACCGGTATCAAATTTGGTGAAAATTTCAAAATGCTGGCTGAAGAAGGCAGCTATTTCTACAGTTCAGAAGCATCCTGCATTGCACAAACTGTTGTGAATGAATTATCTCCTGAACAGTCATTGACTTTTGCAGGCCTGATGCAGGATGCCATTTTTAAACACGGAAAAAACCTGAATGAATGGAGTACTTTTTCAGAACTGCTGGAAACACTTTCGATCGATACCGTACATGCCCGGTCTTTATTTTACAGTGATCCAATCAGGCAAAAAACATATGAAATATTCGATTGGTGTAAAAAGGCAGGTGCTTCTGCATACCCCACATTACTGCTAAAATTCGGGGATGAAACCGGCGTCATGAGCCGCGGCTATCGCCCGTTCGACACACTTGAATCCCATCTCCACCATCTGATCAATAATATCAAAAAAGTGTCAGCCTGAAATAATTTATCAGAAATTAATCGTACGAATCCTATCACAAACACCTATATCTTATCTCCGTTACCGTCCAAACTGGAATAAGCCCTGCGTTCACAATACCCAAACATAAAAAGATGAAGATATACTCATTTTTATTATTGACTATCGTTTTTCTGCCAATTCAAACCCTGAAAGCTCAATCCCATATCCTGCACGAAGGTGATATCGGTGGGGCTCCCTTCAAAGTTGTAATTCCTGAAAATCGTGTGAACGGAAACGTATTTTTCCATGTGCATGGCTGGCGGCCCGATGATGCTCCACATGAAGCAGATCTCGACCTCACTGATCCATTTTATCAGCATATTTTGGCTGATGGGTGGATTATCGGCCGCACAGCTTTTCTGAAAAATGGTGTTAACCATGATGCGCATACTCAGGCATTATACGAGCTCAAAGCATGGATTAATAAAAATATTGGAACCATTGAAAAACTGATCATGGAGGGTGAATCAACAGCAGGAACCCTGATGCTGCGAATTGCCGAGCAAAATCCGGACCTTGCAGACGGTGTAATCGCAAAAGGCGCGTTTATTAACTTTGATGACAAAACCCACGATTCTTTTCTAACTGCAGACGCTAAAATACCGGCTATTCTAATGAGCAACCTAACTGAATTAGAAGGCCCACTATCCTATATCACCAAAGCGCAAGGAGCTGAATCGGTACCTGCGTTACGACCTCTGCTGCGTGTTGGCCATGTTAATGTTAACTGGATGGAACGGCTGGAAGCACTGAGGGCTATGGAAAACTGGCTTAAGAATGGGGTTATTGAGCCTATTACTGACGGAACACGGCAAGTACCCGTCCGCGACACAGGTACTATTTTTACCGGAAATTCTATCTCGAACAAGGTAAAAGGAATTAATCCGTTTTTTGGAAATGCCTTTCTCGGTTTTCACCCCGACGAATTGGATAAAGTCGGTATTAAACCCGGCGATGATTTTATCATCGAAGCACACGGACGCAACTGGAAAGTATTCTATGGCCAAAGTTATGGTGATGTGCCTCTCGGTGATTGGGTGGCATTCCCTGCTGCGAATGATACAATCCTGCTTGCAAGGAATCACAGAAATGCTATAGCAACTGCAGAACTTGAAACAGGAGATCGTGTTACAATAACCAGATTAGAAAATTAAACCCTATCATTGTGCTTTCTGATCATTTTGATTTAAAATAAACATTTACAAATGAATCAAAATCACGAACTCACTGAAATTATTCAGGCCTTTTTACACGAAACATCAACACAAAAAAACCTTAAGTGACAGTATTTTCCAGGATAAAAAAGATTATAGCTCCCAAAAAAAACACATATCTTAAGATTAACTATCTTTTGGGACGCTATAGAAATCCAGTCTGGATTATCGGATCAGGGCGGAGCGGCACTACATGGTTATTGGAACTGATGGGATCTCAGCAACCATACCGAATTCTTTTTGAACCTTTTCATTCCGGATATGTACCTGAAGCTGATTTTTTACAACAGCATTTTTATCTCCGGCCTGGAGAAAACCATTCGGAAATGGAACACCTTTCCAAAATCATTTTTACAGGCAACTCATACAACAAAAGAGTTGACATGTATAACCAATCTAAGTTTTATTCCGGACTGTTGGTAAAAGATATCTATGCCAACCTTTTTGCAAAATGGATTTACGACAAATATCCCGAACTCAAAATTATTTATTTAATCAGGCATCCCTTTGAAGTTGCCATTTCGAAAAAAAATACCAGGGGTTTTAAATGGCTGGAAGATCCATCCCTGTTGCTGCAACAAAAAGATTTGTACGAGGATTACCTTAAACCATATGTACCGCTGATTCAAAAAATTTCAATGAATAATGATTATGTACTCAACCAGGTTTTATTATGGTCTATCATTAATTTCGTGCCATTAAACCAGTTTAGCAGAGACAATATGCATATCGTTTTTTATGAAAATCTTTTGTCGAATACCGAAAAATGTCTTAATGATATTTTTTCATTCATATATAATGGAAATAAATCCGGTCCTATCAGCATAAATGATCAATTGGTCAGCAAACCAAGCTCAACTGCCTTCAATAAAAAGAAGGAGTATACCATACCACAAATAAACCGGTGGAAAAATATACTGAGCAGAAATCAAATCATTAAATGCAACGAAATTTTGGAAGAATTTGGCCTATCCAGCCTATATGGAGATGATAGCATGCCTATTGTCGATTTACCAACTATGTTAGACCAACCCAGGGGTTAAGTCTATTTGCTGACACTTTGATTTTTCCATAATATTATTGCCTGATCCTTGTTGGCGGTGCATCTGCCGGTGCACTACCCCACTCTTTATTCGGTTCCGGACCCATTTCCAGTCTGAGTGTTCCACCATTAACCAGTGTATCATGCAAAAACCATGGACGGTGAAGGCCTTCACCATTCAATGATGCCGATTGAATATACTTGTTTTCAGGAGAGTTATTGATCGTCTCTATTACAAATGTATTGCCGGGATAGTAGTCGTTATTTAGATGGATAGTAATCTTGTCAAATATCGGGCTGCCGATTTCGTAATACGGTTTTTCATTTACACCTCCATCCACTGAAAAAAGACCGATTTTTAACAGAACGGCAAGAGAGCCCATCAGGCCCTGATCCTCATCACCACTGTAACCGCGTTCATAAGTCAAATGGCTGTACACTTCCTCAATCACCCTTCGGGTCCAGTACTGGGTGAGCCATGGAGCCCCGGAATAGTTGAACATCCAGGCTGTCTGCATGGTTGGCTGATTTCCATAGTTGATATAGACCCTGCGAAAATCGCGTATCGTTTCCATGGCATGGGCAATGCCGGAAGTAAAGGAATGCACTTCGGCATTTTCAAACGACTGATTTAACTTTTCTGTAAAGGCTTCTCTTCCACCCATTAAATCCGCGAGCCCAGGTATATCATGCGGTACCCACCAGGTCGATTGTGCTGCATTACTCTCCACCCATGGGCCTCCATACCTCAGGTGGTCGATCAGGTCAGACCAATTTCCATCCCGGTCTCTGGGCCACATCCACCCCTCTTCTTCATTCCACAGATTCCGATAATTGCCTGCCCGTGCGGCAAACATCTCCGCGTCTTCCTCTTTACCAAGCACTTCCGCCAATTGCGACAAAGCCCAGTCCTGATACGCATATTCCAGTGTTTGCCCGGACCCTGCCTGGTGAAAACCGTATGTTTGATCATAAAGCGGGAAAGGAATATACCCGCGTTCTATGTAGTATTCCAGTCCGCCACCTATTGCTGTATAATGTTCATAACCGGTTTTACTCATGAGCCCTCCCGGCATATGGTTCTTCCTCATCCCCTCGTATGCCTTATCGATATCGAACCCTCTGATTCCTTTCAGCCACGCACTTACAATAAAGGGTGTTGTAGTAGCGCCGATCATCACATAGGTATAGTTACCGCCTGATGGGCCGCGTGGAATCAGGCCGCCATCATCATACATCAGCAACATCGAATTCACGAAACTTTCGGTCACTTCCGGATAAACAAGATGCCAAAGGGTATTGATAGACCATTGTGCCCCCCAGAAAGAATCAGAATTGTGATGATTGAAGAGCGGTTTTCCATCATCATCCAGTGGTATCTGCCCGATTCTACGTCCATCTCCGGTCATATCGAGGTAAGTGCCGCTTATATCATTTACAATACGCCTTCCCTGCAGCGCTTTCCAAAGATCGGTATAAAAACGGCGAATGGCCTGTTCATCATTACCCTCTACCATAATTCTGCTCAACCAGTTGTTCCACTCTTCCTGAGAATCTTCCACAACAGCATCAAAATCCCAGTGAGGGAGTTCCTGGTTCAGATTATTTCTCGCCGCTTCAATACTTGTATAGGAGATTGCAACTTTCATTTTGCGAACTTCTCCCTCTTCTGTACTAAACTGTACAAAAGCCCCGGTTCTTTCACCTTCAATATGGTCATCCACTTCTATCAGTTCCCCATGCTGCCACCCGCCAAATGATTCAAAAGGCTGATCAAATTCAGCCACAAAAAAAACCGTTACAGGTTTAGGGCGCCTGATGGTGGAATCCATCACAGCAAAGCCTTCCAGGCTGGTATTGCTGATTTTTTTTACCGAACCCATCCTTGTATCAGACGGACCAAGAACAGTCGAAAAATCGAAGTGAATGGTGCTGGTTTCTGATTCAGGAAATGTATAACGATGAAAACCAACCCTTGTGGTAGAGGTTAATTCAGCAGTAACGTCATAGTCTGCAAGTACAATTTTATGATATCCTGCCTGTACAATTTCGTCATCGTGGCTGTATGAAGACCCGTAAACATCAGGGCCGAGATGTCCCTGAAATTCGCCGGTTGTTGGTAAAACAGGAATTCCTGACAACTGCCATGCATGGATATGACTGAAAGCACGTATGGTATCTTCATGATAGCGATAGCCGGCATTCCAGGCACCGTCAACAACCATATCCGGACTCAGGTTTACCATCCCGAAAGGGCGGGTTGCAGAGCTGAAGAAAAACCATCGGGAATGGGCTGAATCAATTAGCGGATAAACCATATCCACCGGCCTGAAATCCGAAATCTCAGATGATTCACTTTCTGATAAACCGGCTGAGTCACAACCGGATAAAATGAGCAGGATTAGCGCAATTGGAATAAATATGAAAGCTTTCAATAGTAGTACCGATTATTTGTAGTGTGTTATTGACCAGAACAAGGTACGAAATTTATGTTAAAGCACAGTTGAAGCTGTCAGCAGTCAGCTTTCAGCTATAAACTTATTATATGTTCTTGCTTAACCATTACATCAAGACTTCACGTGGCAGTTACTGAAAGCTGAAGGCTTACAGGTTCACCTCACATAAACTGTCTTGATATTCACAAATTCCCGAATGCCAAAATGTGACAGTTCACGGCCATAGCCGCTCTCCTTGATTCCGCCAAACGGCAGGCGCGGGTCAGACTTAACAAACTGGTTCACAAAACAGGATCCTGCTTCAATTTCTTGTTCCGCGATCCGTCTTCCCCGTTCAATATCCTTTGTGAATACAGCCGCGCCAAGCCCGAAGGGGTTATCATTAGCGATTTTAATCGCTTCTCTTTCGTCTTTTGCAGAAATGATGGCCGCTACGGGACCAAACAGCTCTTCATCATATGCAGGCATTCCTTTCGTAACACCTGTAAGAACGGTAGGCGGATAATAGGCTCCCACTCCATCAGGTACACTGCCGCCCAATTTGCATTCCGCACCCATGATGATACTTTTCTGAACCTGTTCATGCAGTTCGTCCCGTAAATCAATTCGCGCCTGCGGGCCAAGATCGGTTTCTTCATCAAATGGATCACCCATTTTTTTATCCACCATCACTTCAATAAAACGACGCGTAAACTCTTCCAGAACCGGTTCTGCCACAATGAACCTTTTTGCAGCAATACAACTCTGCCCTGCATTAATCAAACGGCTGGTCACACAGGTTTCAACTGTTTCATCCAGGTCCGCATCCTCCAGTATGATATATGGGTCGCTGCCACCAAGTTCAAGTACCGTTTTTTTCAGTAAGGACCCAGCTTTCTCTGCCACAGCACGTCCGGCCGGCCCACTGCCGGTCAAAGTCACCGCTTTAACGAGAGGATGCTCAATGACTCCGGCAACTTTTTTACTACTGATTTTTAGAGTCCGGAACAGATGCTCCGGAAAACCTGCTTCACGAAATATCTCTTCGATATCAAGAGCTGAGCCCGTCACATTCGATGCATGCTTGAGCACCGCACCATTCCCTGCCATAAGTGCCGGTGCTGCAAAACGGAATACCTGCCATAATGGGAAATTCCACGGCATCACCGCGAGCACCACTCCCAAAGGCCGGTAAGCCACATAACTTTCAGAAGCATCCGTCTCAATCGGTTCATTCTGAAGAAAAGATTCTGCATGATTCGCATAATACTCACATACCCATGCGCATTTTTCCACTTCGGCGATGGCACTTTTCAGTGTTTTGCCCATCTCAAGTGTCATCCGGCGTGCATACATTTGTTTCTCTTTATGAAGCTGGCTTGCAGCATTCATCATCAATTCACGCCTTACATCAAATGAAGCATGGCGCCAGCGGTTTTGTTCTTTGCCGGTTAAATCCAGAATTGAGTTGATTTCATCTAAAGAGTGTTCCTCGTAGGTGGCAATAGTTTCTCCGGTGGCCGGATTGGTGGATGTGAGCATTTTTCTGTTGGTTAAATAGATTTTCTTATGTCAGGTTTCAATGCCATATTCATTCTAATGAATTGTAATATTTAAGATCTGAATTGTCCACTTATACTTTTGGCAATCAGCTGTCAGCTATCAGCATTTCGTAAAAGCCAGTGGATTGCCCTCCTTGTTATTGGCCGGAAATCCTTGTTTGATGTATTTGGTAGTTGGAAGCCTTTCAGCAAAAAACAAGCTGATGGCTGATAGCTGATAACTGATTGCTCTAAATAATAATCACCTTAATGCTGTTTCACACACTGATACCCATGCCAGGCATCTCGTTTAAATAAAATTTCCAGTAGAATCATATATCAAGGTTCCCACTCCAGCACATAGACCATTTGAGGGGGTACATCGTCGGGGCGTTCATGATCGAGCTGGCCTACTTTTTGGACATAGATATGAAGTTTTTTATCTCTCTGCCAGAGTTCTGTATCAAAGGAGGGTTCCCATGCACGAACGCTGAAATCGGTAAGGTCAAAGAAATGCCAGTCATCGTTTCGAAGATCATTGTTCACGGCAAGCGATACTTTCCTGTCCCTCTCGTCAGCACGGAATATCAGGATCGCGCGATCACGGTCTCCTGAGGTATCCACTGCGATCTGCGGACGTGAAATTGGGGGCGACATGGTACCACCGCCAACAAGTTCAAACTCCTGGGTAAGATTTCCAACCTGACTTACATTCCAGTTATCACCATCATGAAATACCAGGTGGTATTGCGGCACAGTGCTGCCTGCCGGACGCCAGTAGTTCACAATATAGGGCCGCCCTTCCGAGTCGGCAGCCATTGATGTCTGATTCATGAGAGATGAATTTTCGGGAATACGAAGCGCGTACTCAGCTGTTTCCGGAGTGATCGGTAATTCATAAATGTCGCCTGTTGTTTTCTCCCATGTTAATCCGCCGTCCCGCGACCGGGCATAGGCAATATCGTGATTGGATTCCACACCGGGATGCCGCCTCCATGTCCAGGAAATATGTAGTGTACCCTGATCATCAATGGTTGTCTGCCAATACGGATTCACCTCCCCAAGCCCGTCTATGAGTTGTTCATGCAGCAAAGTCCAGGTTTGTGAACCGAGATCATAACGATGAAGCACCTGATACCCGTCACCCGATGAACCATGACGATACATGAACAGGAGATCACCATCCGGCATGCGATAGAATTCGGGGTAGGTAACCCGGTGTTCCGAATCTAATGACCCAGGCCGGAAGGATTCGGCAAGGCTCAGTGAACCGGATTCGATACTCCGGGTATAATTCAAAGGCCTGTTGTGATGATTCCATGCCATGTGCAGGTATCCGTCACCGTCTACCGCAATACTGATGTTATTGTGCGCATTCAGAACCTCACCAGTAAATTGTGTTGTGTGCAGTTCCCATTCGTTAGTGCCAATTTCACGTTTACCGATTACCACACTTCCATCCGGGTCGTAGAATGAGATATACTGAAATTGATCGTGCGTGAAAATCGAATTTTTCCGGAAAATAACCGCGTTAACGGATGTCGCGGAATATCCCTCTGTAACCGGTATTAGCCTTGGCTCCGAAATTGTGCTGTACAGAATGTCATCACTGTCATTATTTGCACATGAAATCAGTATTCCGGGAGATATAAGGCAGGCGTAAAAAGCCAGTAAAGCAAAGTTCTTCATAGTTGTTCCATCATTCTGGTATCGGTATCACAAATTCAATCTGGCTTATTTTACAATCTGAATATATAAATCCCAAATTTAACAATAGCCAAAAATCTGGCATTGCACCTGAAAAGACATTACTCTTTTCTACTCAGAATTTTTGTCTCACATTGTAAACCCATTTTTTCCATGTCTTTCATAAGAATGATCGGGTTAACCGTGTGTCCCATCAGCCATAAGCCGGGTGGCTTTCGATGGCCTTTATCCATGTATTGAAGCAAGGCTGCAACGACCGGGACTGCGGTAAGAACGTACCCATCGGGATGTGAAACGCTCGCCTGTAATGTTAGCGGCTGTCCATCTTTCAGTCCGGTTGCCTGAACCTGGAGTTCGACTCGATAAGGTGGTTTATGAAAGGTGCCCATAGCCCACCATAAAAGTTTGCCAATTGGACGAACAGCCCGGGGAAAGATTTTGAGCCACATCCAGATCATTGACATAATAACCCAGTCTGTCATCCAATGGCTCTCTGAGATATAAAAGCCGGTATCTTTGAGAGATGGATACATCTCTGGAAGAGCCCGCAACTCCTCGAAGAACATCGAATAACACCTTTTGATGCCAATATCGCTTCCAAAGTCTATTTTTCGCATCACAAACGAGTTTGGCCTGGTCCAATTTCCGTTTTGATAAACCTGTCCCTGATAATCTTTAAAAATCTCGATCAATTCATCAACAGCTTCGGTATATGGCAGGTTTTTGCCCATGTTCAAAAAACCGGCAACCGCTGCGCTTTCAATAACATCCAGGTGAGCAGCAGCGAAACGCACAAGAACAGAAGGTAAACCGGGATGAAATCCAGCCTCGGTGATAAAACAGCGTCCGGCCTGTGCGATTTCATTTTCAAGTGATTTCAAAAAGGAATACTTGTGCGTGTCAAGTTGCACATCAAGATAATCCACTCCTTCAGAAAGTGCGACCCGTACAACATTTTCAATGTATGAAACAGTCGGTGCAGCAACCACAACCATGTTATGGCCTCGAAAAGCGGCTTGTAAAGATTCTGAATTCGATGCATCGGCGTACACAGCCTCAATGGTTCGGCCGGTAAAGTGCTGTTTTAAAACATTCGCAAATGCTTGTGCCTTATCCTGGTTGCGTGTTGCAATCGTGATATCTGCTGTGGATTGCTCCAGCAAAAGCTCTGCAATCAATCTGCCGGTATAACCGGTACCTCCAAGAATCAGGATTCTTGTCATCGGTAATTGTTTTTAGATTTTTACAATTTGCAACTCAAGATTTGCCTGCATGCAGGTAGGAGGGCATTTGCTTCCGTTAGGCCTGTATTAATGAAATAGCTTTCTGGTACTTCACCGGTCAGAACCATGTTTATGCCGTCAGAACATCCCATCAATGTACAAACCGGTCCTCCGCCAAAAATATCAAGTGCATCACAGCTCACTGTGAACAACAACACACCTATAAATAATGGAAAATTAAAACGGCGTCTGAAAATCATTGCATTTAAAAGCAGTTTACTATCAGTATAAAATAATCTTAAAAATATGATTAATAAAGATAATGGGTTGATTTGAATAGAAAAGTAATATTGAATGCATTGCCACAACTGTTACTGGCTAATTTGTGATATCGGTACATTCGTGGCCGCCATCATTACAAAAAAAGGCGATCCGTTATCCGCGGAGCGCCTTTATGATGGTGATCGGGAACAATTAGATTAATTATTTACTTTCGGAAAAAGGTCTTTATTTATTAAAAAAATGAATGGAATCACGTAGATCCAGTGCCTGATAAGTGAGCCGAAGGCCATATCCGGGCCAACATTCAGCCCCATAACTCCCGCTCCCACAAGAGGAAACATAAAGAACCAGACAAGAGCTACGGTTTGTGCCGTTATAAAAATAAACGGCCGGATCCATGCAGGCCCCCAAAGTGAAGGTGCGATTCCCGCATAAAGTATAGCGAGCAGCACCCCGTTGCTAAAATGGCCAAAGACACCATAAAGAAGGCCAAGTTCTGTTTTTTCGCCGAGGAGAGCCGGAATGTCCCACCATCCCGTGCCCATCATCAGGCCAAACAAATCAAAAAGGATTGTACCGGTCAGGCCGGCAAGTATTGCGTTTTTCCAGTTTATAGTATGCATTTTACTCCTCCTTAACTTGCTTGTTTAAAATCTTCAATTGAGGTTGCTGCAGGAAAATCCACCGGAATGTCAGTGACATTATGCAGGTAATTCGTTGTGGCTTTTTCACCCACATTTACAATTACATCCACAAGATTCTCCCTGGTGTATCCTTCAGCAAAAAAGTTCTCAAGAATTTCATCAGAAACTTTACCGCTGTTTTCAGCGATAGATTTAGCCAGCTTCACCAGAGCGTCATATTTGGTGTTGTACGGCGCTTCACCTTTTCTGAGCTGTATCGTTTGCTCTTCTGTAAACCCGTTCATTTTACCAAGTGCCGTATGGGCAGCCTGGCAATATGTGCAACCGTTAACTTGGCTTACAATAAGGTTAACTACTTCTTTTTCTTTGTTGCTGAGCGATGTTTTGCCGTTTGCAAACGTAAGGTACCGTGCAGGTGCATGTTCTGAATATGCATAAGTAGCATAAATATTTGGGACAAATCCGACTTTGGATTCAAGATCATCGAAGATTTTCCGGTTTTGTTCACTCACTTCTTCGCGAGTTGGTACTTTAAAAGGTCTCATTTTTTTACCTCGTATTTTGGTTGTTTTTATTATTACGATGGTAAATTCGGGATTTAATCCACGCCAATAAATGGCAGAACTACACGCTCTATTGTCAATTTTACCCGAAAGGTAACTGAGACTTGCTGTTCCTGAACTCCGTGATGGTTTTTCCGGTATGGTTTTTAAACAATTTACTGAATTGGGCAGGATCAGGATAACCCAATTCAAAACCAATCTCTTTCGATTGTTTATCCGTATAGAGAAACATGCGCTTCGCTTCCATAATTACCCGTTTGTGAATTACCTGCAAAGGCGAATCTTCAGAGTATTTGCTGAATACATTCGTCACCGTTTTGGGCGATTTATGAAGGAGTTCAGCATATTCCTGTACCGTTTTTTTTGATTTAAAATGTTCTTCCACCAGTACATTAAACTGCCTCACAAGATCAATATCTGATTGATTGTTATTGCTTTTCAGAATCTGTTTTCTGGCAAGGCGTGTACACCGGATAATAAAGCGCTTAAGCAGTATTCTGAGCATCTCTTCCTGGTTGTTATCCACCATGGAAAACTCCTCTTCAAGTACACTAAAAAGTATTCTGAGGCGGTTTATTTCATCTTCATCAAGTTTCAGAACCGGTGATGTATTGGATCCGAAAAAAAGAAGTCCGTTGCACGACACTTCACTGTCATATGTATGAACACAATAAAATTCCCTGTTAAAGAAAAGGCTTTTCAGGTGTTGACCTGAATTGTCAATATGGACTTTATGAAGGTAAGTGGTGCAAAACAGGTGATCAGGTAATAATTCGATTTTCCTGTCGTCAATCATAGCTTTTACAGGACAATTCCCATCATTCCATATAAACATCATGAACTGTCGGTTATTCACATAATCAGCGGGAAAACCCTTTACCAGTGTAAACCGGGCATCAATTTCAGGATTTGAATACTCTTTCATGTCCGATCACCGACCTTGCTTTTTTTACTTTTTACAAAAATACCTGCCAGCCCATGCCGTTGTTACTTCGCCAACGTAATTGCTGTCTTTTTCTGATGTTAGCAGATGATCTGCATCATCCAGTGAAATAAAACTTTTCGGGTGCCTGGCCAGTTTGTAAATATGAGCGGCATTGCTGATGCCGACTGTATGATCAACCGGTGAATGAAATATCATCAACGCTTTACCAAGCCCGCGGATCGTTTCATTCATCTGCTGCTCTTTCAGGTCGTCGATAAACTTCTTTTTAACTTTAAAGGGGCGTCCGGCAAGCTGAACCGTTGCCTCACCTTTCGAATGAATTTCATCGATTTTATGATCAAAGTGGTGTGTTACATGCTCCGGACTGCATGGCGAGCCTATTGTAACGACTGCCCTGGATGACGGGATATCTCTTGCAGCCTGAAGTACAGCCGTCCCGCCAAGCGAATGCCCTATCAAAATTCCCGGTGGGTACATCAGTTCATTCATTTTTTCAGCTGCCGAAACCAGGTCACTCACATCTGATGAAAAGGTGCTATCGGCAAAATCACCTTCACTCTCACCCAATCCTGTAAAATCGAACCTGAAAACAGCTATGTTTTTTTCAGTGAGCGCACGGCTGATATTGCCCGCTGCCCTGAGGTTTTTGCCGCAGGTAAAACAGTGTGCAAATAGCACCGACTGAACGATGTCGCCCGAATCCGGTTCATCCAGCCGGGCTGATAGTTTATATCCCTCTTTATTTTCAAATTCAATTTTTTTGGTTTTCAAGTTGTTTCTCCAATTCAGGTTTAGTATTCAACCATTTCCGTTTCAGGATAGAATACCAGCCAGGCAAATGCAAAATAATCACCATAAACTTTTGTCTCAAGGCGTGCACCCAGCAGAGGACCTGATACTGCCATACCTGAAATATTCCACGTGCTTCCGGTATTTATATCTCTGATTTCACCTTCGCTGAATTCAAATTCCAGTAGTTCTTCATTTAATACCGGAGAGAAAACACCTGTGGCACCGTCGTCGCGTGAACGATGAATGGTGCGGTTATCAAGAGCCGAAGCCATACCATCAACATGGAAAATAACAATCGGCTCACCACCAACCACATCATGGAGTACACGCTTTTCACGGGTAATGGTATAGGTGTATCCCTTCACCTCCTGTCCTGTCCGTACACCGATCACTTTTTCCATAGGGCTAATTTTATCGGGCACTTCTTCGCGCAGTAAAAACGGGGAGTTATTGATATCATCATATCCTGCATAGGGATTATTCCCATAATTTCGCCGGTGTCCTGTTTCCCTGGATAAAACAGCCGCATCTGGGTATGACTCTCTAAACTGATCAAACGATATCAGCTGGCTTGGAAGAATCGTAAGTTCGTATCCCGTATAATCCCCAACAAGAGCTTCACCTGAAAACTGCTGCCAGAGGCTCTCGGTGGTTCGGTCGTACATAATCATATCAGAATGGCGAAGCATTCCGGAAACACCGAACTCATGCACTTCGCCATTTACCCTGGAATCAAAAACGATGGCTGAATAGCAGAGCGGACAGAAAGTAACTACAACCGCTGTGCCGCCCAGCACATCGTTCACAATTTCATGCCACATCAGGATCTGAATTGGATAAGCACGGGCTTCCCCGTTAATCTCGAGTGATATGACCGGTTCTCGGCCTCTTAGCCACTCTGCGGCCTCATCCTGACTGACAAATTTCGGATGATCAATGGAAGGAATACCGTCTTTACCAGGCCCGCCGGGAATAAGTTCACCAAGGTCAATGCTTCGTTTATCAAGATTCGTGCTAAAACCTTGCAATTCTTGCCCAAGAGCAATCATCGGGATGATAAATAACACAAATATGAATAGAACAATTAATAATTTATTTGCTGAGCAGTACATAACATTCCGGATCTTTTGATATAAAGAAACAACTTACTTTCAATTATTGAATAACAGATCTATCACATTTTGCTGTTTAATCCTTATCACTAATCGTTTTGAACTGGGTTTGCCAGAAACCGACCGGCTGGTACTGGGACTTGGCGTTGAGTTTACTGATGAGGAGATGAAGGGGTATAGGTATTAGTAGAAACATGGTATTTCTATTCAGGTAAGATCCTGAATCTTTCTCATAAGTGGTTTAGATAATGAACCGGGTTCCGGGGAACTATAGAAATACCATGTTTTTTTAAATTACGATATCCTGCCCCAAACATGGTATGTTTATTCGTTGCTGACCATTGTTCTGACCCAAAATTGCTTTTTGTGGCAATACCCTGATTTACCACCCTGCAAACATACCATGTTTCTACTGATAGGCACTCCAACGCCCAAACATGGTATTTCTATATTTCCCCAGCATCCGGTTTATCTTCGAATCCGTTTACGAGGTGGTGCCGTGATCTAACCCGAATAGAAATACCATGTTTTTTTTGGCTTGAACCTCAAAGTTCCTGGTAATTTCCAAGCTCCAGGGTCCAGTCATACTCATCAAAACGTACCGATGGATCTACATTTTCAGGGATAACTCCATAATCTTTCAGCATCTGAACGGCACCTGAAACTCCGCCAAAATCTCCCCGAAACCAGCTCATCAATCTTGTTACTTTTACTCTGTTGGATGATGGATCAAATATCGTATTTTTAGTGAGATATTGCCTCGTTGCAATATCGAGCTGTTCTTCAACCCTGTCAGGATCAAAAACAGCGATGTACGGGCAGCTTGCCGCGCCGCAGTTCAATGCAAAATGGATTCGCGGATCTACCTCTTCCCACCAAAATTTTTTGATAAAATCATCCACAAACCAGCTTTGAAGATACCCCAGGGAAATTTTAATTTTTGAGCGCCTCATAATTCCGTGTTCAATGTCATCAAAACTTAATTCTTTACCTGCTATCTTTACCTGCGGCGAAGAAAAGAAATTATAGCCAAACCAGCTATTGCGGTCTTCAAACAGTTCCGGTTCACCAAGCAGCAGTATTTGTACGTAGGCATTGTAGATATTGAGCCAGAATGCTTTGTTTTTTGCCTCGGTATCCAGGTTTTGCCGCAACTCTTCAGGGGATACATGTTCAAGTTTTCGTATAATATCATCAATCGGTTTGCCATCACGAACCGCCTTAACCAACTCCATTGAAAGGTAAGCGTAAGATACTCCATCTTCTATTTGAACGGTGTAAATAGTTCCGGCGTGCAGAATTGTGGCCGGTAAAAAGATGAGTATCAAATTGATCAACATAGATTTTGTGTATAAGGCCATTGTACTATTCATTGTTTTTCATTTGATTAGTTGATGCATCATATCACAAAAACCTTACACCAATTTCAGAGAAAATGATCGGATCTGCCATTTAAATTTTTTCACTCATTAGGTGTTTTTCAGTCTTAAGAAATGCTTTTGCAGTTCATATATTTGCTAAAAAGCCTTCCCCAAATAATAAAAAACAATCCGTTTCTTTTATCAGTACGAATATATTAATGACGTGGATGTAAGATTATTCTTTTTCAATGCATCATCATAAAAGCTCTGTCACTAAAATTAAGCTGATGGATAGGTTAATTTTACTCACATAAAATTTATTTCATGAAGCGGCCCTATTTAATCACTCAATCAATATTTATTTCATTTTTTATTATTGCAGGCACCATTCTGCTGTTTGATCCTCCGGAGAGGATTTTCATAGATCCGGATAAAGTGGACGAGTTTGTTCTTGATCCTGCCGATTTTGATCCGAACAATAGAGACGCAAAGATTTTACGGCATGAGCCATTTGGCAGAAAAAAGGAGGCCGTTTATTCAAGAGGTACAAAAGAGGATGGCACACCTATTATTATAGCTGAAAGTGATAATGCAATATCATCGATAACCACACCGATAGATGCCGACCCTTATATTTTCCAATATTTGGAATGGGAGTGGAAAACAGATTCAGTGCTGGAATCGGGTGATCTAACCAAAAGAAGCGGCGACGATTTTGCGGCAAGGGTTTATGTGACGTTTGATTATGATCCCTCTGACCTCAGTTTCCGTGAGCGTATTCGATACACTGCATACAGGGCATTCACATCGTTTGACATACCCTTGCGCTCACTGAACTATATCTGGGCAAACAAAGCGAACGTTGGAACGATTGCCTCAAGCCCATTCACCGATTGGGTAAAATATGTGGCTGTAAAATCAGGAAATGAACACGCCGGTGAATGGCATATTGAGAAACGAAATATTCTTGAAGATTTCAGGGAAGCGTTTGGAGAAGATCCAAAAAATATCACCGGTATCACGATTATGACTGACTCCGATAACACGGGTGAATCCACACGTGCTTATTTTGGGAAAATAAGGTTATTAAAGGAGTAATGTTAATCATACAAACCGGTTCTCTGGAAACTTTATAATCTGAAAGAAGCCTCTGAAACAGGCCGATGAAATGGATCAGAAAATAAGCATTATCATACCGGTTTATAACGAAGAAAAAACCATTGAAAAGCTGCTCAGTCATCTTCAGGAATGCATTAGTGGTTATGAGTCCGAAATTGTTGTGGTTGATGGCAAAAGTTTGGATAAAACCGCAGAAGTTGTACAAAGTTGTGGTGTACGTTTATTGATATCAGAAAAAAAGGGCAGAGCAGCTCAGATGAATCTCGGAGCTGAACAAACGGATGGGGAAATTCTCTACTTTGTACATGCCGACTCCATCCCACCCATATCATTTGTCGATGATATTTACCAATGTTTTACAAATGGGTTTGATGCGGGTTGCTACCGCTTTCGATTCAATTCGAACCATCCACTTTTGAAAATCAATTCATATTGTACACGTTTTGATCGGCTGATGTGCAGGGGAGGTGATCAGACACTATTTGTGAAACGCTCAGTATTTAATGAACTGGGCGGATATAAAGATCATTACTTAATCATGGAAGATTTTGACCTGATTCAGCAGCTCAGAAAGAACTACGCATTCAGAATAATGCCAAAAGATGTGATTGTATCTGCCAGGAAATATGATAACAATCCTTACCTGAAAGTAAACTTTATAAACCTGGTGATTATTATGATGTATTTTTTTGGTGCTTCACAAAACACTATGGTTCATGCATACAAAGAATTG